>JADIML010000017.1 GCA_017694765.1 Candidatus Scybalomonas excrementavium | reverse complement strand
AAATAAGGATGGACAAAAATGAAAAAATTTTGGATAATTGTTTTAGCAAGTGTTTTAATATTAACAGGATGTAGCCAAGAGGATAAAAAAGTAAATGATACTACTATTGTAGAAAATACGAGCAATCAATTAAGTGAAAAGGAAGCGGTTAAATACGCAAAAGATATTCAAAAAATAATGGTGGAAACATATAAAGGAATTAATTCCTTAGAAAATTTTAAATTTATTTTTGAAGATGGAAAAAATGGAATCGATATTACAGTCGAAAGTGATTGGACAACAATTCGTAAACCAGAAGAAAATCCTATTTTATTAGGAATGAAAGAGGAAGTAGAAAAACTGAAAGATGCGACCAAAAAGAAGATGGCAGAAGACTTCATAGAAGATTTTCGAAAGGAATTTGAAGGAGAATACCAAACAACACAAAGAATAGAAGAAAAATTAATATTAGAAAAAAGGGATTCAAAAGAAGGGGAATATGAAGTCTTTTATCCAGAAGAAATAAATGGAAAGATTACATTATATCCAATGAAAGAATATTATGATGAGAATTTCAAAGAAGATTTTGAACAAAGAAAAGAGCTTGGCCGTACAACATTATTAGAACGATTAGAGTTAGAGGACAAATAAAAAATATTTTAATAGAAAAGAGGAATTTGTTTGGGAAGTATTTTTTTTTCCTACTTAATATGTATATTAGTTGGAAATAGTTGTTATATTACATCAATAGCTATTAAGAAGCTATTGGGATATCGATTAAATATTAAATGGTATTATGCCTTATTAAAAGTAGTTTTATTTTCTTATTTCCTTCCAATCATATATATGATCTACTTGTATAGAAATAGATTTGACATATCCGAGGGGGATGAAAGTGCTTTTGTTGTGCATACTCTATATACAAGTTTTTTTAATACAAATCGATTTTATTTCATTTTTATTATTTATTTTAGTATTTTATTTTTAGGAATGACAATTATTTTGTTATATAATTTATACAAACAAAAGAAATATATACGAACATTAGAACAAACAAGATATGATATCTTAATAGATGAGAAAAATATTTTTCATGATATTTTAAAAGCAGAGGGAAATAAAGCGGATAAAGTTAAATGTTTTAGAACGCCTTTGGAAAAAACTCCCTTTATTATAAAAGGAAAAGAAGACTGCATTTATCTGCCTAATATTACACTAAGTAAACAGGAGTTAGCATATATTTTTTATCATGAAATGATTCATTATTTAAATTATGATCTTCTATATAGACAATTATTACTTATATTTTATAGTATTTTTTGGATAAATCCTATTAGTCATTATTTTCTTCAAGAATTTCAACAGGCTTCTGAGATGAATGTAGATTTCCTTGTGCTTTCTAAAAAAGAAAAGAAGATAAATCCGAAAGAATATTTCAATCTGATGTTGGAATTTGGGGTGAAAGAATATAAAAATACTTTACAACAAGTCTATTTTTCAAATAAGAAAAGTGGAATGGAAAGGAGAATAACAGAAATGTTAAATAGAAATAAAAATAAAAAACAAATGGCTATCTTTAGTTTCATAATGTTATTAGTAAGTATGCCAATAACAACATATGCTTCAGTGGGATTAATAGAAGAGATGGATTCTAAACTGATGTTTTATGTGATTGAACAAGATGAAAAATCTGGAAAAAATATGGAAATAATAGAGGAAGTAAAGGAACCAGAAATTTATGAAGAAACAGTTAATTTAGATGAGATTGTAAGGGGAAATACAGAAATTTTATCAAGAGGGATTAAAAACTTTGATATTACAGTTTTACCAGGTGAAAGAGCAAAAATACTCACAATAAAATGTGAAAAAGCAAAAAATGTTATAGTGAATTTACAAGTCAATAAAAGTGCTAGCTATTCAATTGGACTCGTAGATACTAAGGGAAAAGGAACATTTCAAGAGGGAACAGGAACATTTATAGGATATAATCTATCGACAGAAAAAGCAGGAACATATTATATTGTTGTGAACAATACAAGTTCATCAAGACTAAATTTTAGTGGATATATTAATATACAATAACAAAATAGAAAGCAGTATAATTATGAAAAAATTATCAAAAAGAGAATATGAAATCATGAAATACTTTTGGAAATCAGAGCGACCTTTGTGTGTATCAGATATTGAAGAATGTTTAAAGACAGAAAATTTAGCTTATGTTACAATAGCTAGCTTTATAAAGAAATTAACAAAAAAAGGTGCTTTAAAAATTTCTCATAAAGAAGGAGCTTTTATTTATTATTTACCTAATATAGAAAGAAATGAGTACGAGAGATTTATAATAGATGGATTTTTACAAAAAAATTATGGAACTTCATTTATAGGGGTAGTTGCAAGATTTTGTGGAAAAGAAAAATTTTCTGAAAAAGAAGAAAGAGAACTTTTAGATTTATTAGAAAAATTTGAAGAAAAGTGAAATTGTGTTAAAGAGACGTGAATGGTAAACTATGAATCGGCTACAAGAAACTAGAATTTTTTCAGGTCTCTATTGACATTGAATAAAGTGTTATACTATCAAAGGAATGGAGTATGTAAACTTAGGAATGGCTATCATAACAAAAAGAACCCTCTTGTATATCAAATACACAGATATACAAAAGGGTTCTTTCTTTAAATAGATATTAGTCTTCGATTGGTACGAATACGTCTTTTCCCATTCCACAAATTGGACATACCCAATCTTCTGGAATATCTTCGAAAGCTGTTCCTGGAGCGATTCCTCCATCTGGATCGCCTACTGCTGGATCATATTCATAACCACATGGTTCACATAAATATTTTTTCATATATACAAATCTCCTTTCTAATTCTCTGTTCTAAATTATAAACAATAATGATTATTTATATCATATTTTTTCCAAGATCGCAATACATTTCAAATTAATTTAATAAAAATTTATTTTTATTAAAACAACTATATAGTCTCGATAGCAAATTTTTCAAAAAATTTCAATTTTAGATTGACTATTCAATCTAATTATGATATGATGATAATACCTAATAAAACCTCTCCACCCTCTTAGGAAGCAATGAGCCCCCTTATCTCATTGCTTCTTTTTTTCAAATTTTTTATAGTTTTATGACCTTTTTCTTCTCTTTCTTTTCACTTTACTTCTCTAATGCAATATGATATACTTACTATCATTAAACTTTACAATGAGGAATCCTAAGAAAATGAATACATTTAAGAATTTTAAAATTTTAATCCTTGGTACATTTCTTTTTATTATTTGTTTTTTTTGCTTATTGCTGGGATTTAACCATTATATAAATAGAAAGACAACCGAACAAACAAAATTAACATTAGATAATATTACATCGATTAGTAATAATATAATTACAACACATATTCAAAATACTTTTGATACACTTACTGTTTTATCCAATAAAGTTACAGAAAGTATGCACTCTATTGAAGATCTTCATAAAGGCATCTCCCAATTTGACAATATTTGTGATATTGCTCATTTTAAAAATATTGGAATTGCAGACTCCAAAGGAAATGCTGTATCTCTTGACGGTACCACAGTAAATATTGCAAAACGAGCTTACTTTAAAGAAAGTTTAAATGGAAAAAAGTATATGACTAGCATTTTGACTGATCTACGAGATGCCCATGCTATTAATATTTTTAGTGTTCCTGTTTATTATAAAGAGGAAATTGTTGGTGTTTTAGCAGCTGGTTATGATTCTACGCTTTTATATCAATCATTGCGTAAAAACTTTTCTAATATTTTTAGTTCTACTTATATTATCGATGATGAAGGCTATCTCATCACAACAACACATAGTCAAACAAATACAAAAGAATCTATTTTTGAAACGGTTCTTCCAGTAGAATCAGAAGAGGCCTCTAACATTCAAAAACAACTACTTCAAAACTTACAAAATCAAGTAAGTTCTTATAAACTATACACAATTCAAGGTACTTCTTATTATATTTATTATAAACCATTAGAATTAAACAATTGGTGGGTACTTTCTATTATTCCAGAAACTACCGTATATGAGCAAACAGCTCCAATTGCCCGTTCTTTAAAATTAGTATCCGGTTTATTCTTTCTAATTGTTATCGTATTTATTATTTTTACTGTTTATCGATATAAGAAACAAGAAGCGAAGTTAGAAGCATTTGCCTTCTTTGATCCAGTCACGCATCTTCATAGTCGTGCCTATATTGAGAAATTTTTACATACACTTTCTCAAAAAAGTTCTTATTGTCTTGTTACCTTCGATATCAAGAAATTTAAGACAATTAATGAACTATATGGAACAGAAAAAGGCGATTCTATTTTACAAGAAACTGCCAATTTGCTCCAACAATACACATCTTCCTACGAAGCATCTGCTCATTCTTATGGAGATGAATTTTTGCTCATTTGGAAATCTAAGAATTTAGAAGAACGACTTACATCGTTCATAAAAGATTTAAAGAAATCCGTATATAATATCGATCTTTCCATTGGTGTTTATCAATTTGGAGAAGAATCTCTACATTTTGAGAGAGTTTATTCTTATGCTCATCTTGCTAGAAAGGAATCTAAATCTTCGTTAGATACGAAAATATCCTACTATTCCAATGAATTAATGGATACGATCCTTTCAGAAAGAGAAATGGAACATGCTATTTTACAAGGTATTCAAAACAAAGCATTTAAAGCTTGGATACAGCCAAAATTTGATATCAATGGACAATTATCTGGTGGTGAAGCTCTTGTTCGTTGGTATCACGATGGAAAAATTATTTTCCCTGATCAATTTATTGAGATTAGTGAAAGCAATGGAATGATTAAAGAGATTGATAAGTTAGTCATTGAAAATGTTTGTCAACTCTTACATACTTGGCAAGAGAACAACCTTAAAGTTTGTCCTATTTCCCTTAATTTATCAAGAGTGTATTTGGAAAACGGAGAAATTTTAGAATATCTAAAAGAAATTACTGCAAACTATCATATTCCACACTCCCTATTACAGCTAGAAATCACAGAAAGTTGGTTTTCTAAAAATGAATGGAAATTGGAACAGACCATTAATTCTTTACATGAAGAAGGCTTTACTATTTTACTAGATGACTTTGGAACTGGATATTCTTCCTTAAAGAATATTTCAACTTCACATTTTGATATTTTAAAAATTGATAAATTATTTGTAGACAATTTACCTCATGATTTGCCTTTAGTAAAATATACAATTCATTTAGCAAAAAGTTTTTCTATGAATGTTATTGTAGAAGGAGTCGAAACAAAAGAACAGATCGATCATTTAAAACCTTTTCATATTGATGAATTCCAAGGATATTATTATTCAAAACCTTTAACACCAAATGACTTTGAAAAACTATTAAAAATGTCTTAAGTTAAGAAAGAAATACTCTTATCTTTTTATTTCCTAATAGTTTAAGGTAACATAAAAAATGGCGAGAAATTTTCATTCAAAATTTCCCGCCATTTTTATATTTTGACTATGCTAATTTTTTCGATTTCTTTTAGCTTTTTCTTTCGAAATTAACAAATTTCTGCTCCTGCTGGCATTTCTTTTTCTGGTGTCATTAAAGCTAAATTCCCTTCTGCATCTTCTGCACAAAGAATCATACCTTCTGATAAAATTCCAGCTAATTTTGCAGGTTTTAAATTCGTTACAACCATAACTTTTTTACCAACCATCTCTTCTGGAGAATAGAAGTTTTTAATTCCAGATACAATCTGTCTTACCTGACTTCCAATTTTTACTTGAGAACAGAGAAGTTTTTTTGATTTTTTAACAGCTTCACAAGCAATAATTTCTCCAACTTGGAACTGTAATTTATCAAAATCATCGATGGTTACTTGTGGTTTTGGCTCAATATCAATTCCCGGTTCTTCTTCTACAATACCTGCTTCTTTTTTCTGTTTTTCTTCTAATACTTTTACTTTTTCAAGTACCTCATTTAAATCAAGACGTGCAAATAAAATTTCTGGTTTTTCTACTACTTTCACTCCAGATTCATAAAGACCAAATTGATCTAACTGCTCAAACTCACGTTTTGTTGTATTTAATTGTTCTAAAATTTTCTTAGAAGTTTCTGGCATAAAGGATTCTAATAAAGAAGCTCCAATTGTAATGCTTTCTACTAAGTTATAAAGAACTGTTGCAAGACGATCTTGTTTTTCTACATCTTTTGCAAGAGCCCAAGGCATTGTTTCATCAATATATTTATTACAACGTTTAAAAATGGCAAAAATTTCAGAAATCGCATCTGCTACACGTAGCTCTTCCATTTTCTTTTCTGCCTTCTCTTTTGCTCCAAGAACTACAGCCTTTAATTCTTCATCAACTTCTTCTGTAACACCTTTATTTGCCACAATACCATCAAAGTATTTATTAGACATGGAAATTGTTCGATTTACTAAATTTCCAAGTGTATTGGCTAAATCAGAATTTAAACGCTCTACTAATAAATCCCATGTAATCACACCATCATTTTCAAATGGCATTTCATGAAGAACAAAGTAACGAACGGCATCTACTCCAAAGAATTCTACAAGATCATCTGCATAAATTACATTACCTTTGGATTTGCTCATCTTTCCATCTCCTTGTAATAACCAAGGGTGACCAAATACTTGTTTTGGAAGTGGAAGATCCAGTGCCATTAAGAAAATTGGCCAATAAATTGTATGGAAACGAATAATATCTTTTCCAATGAGATGAAGATCTGCTGGCCAATATTTTTTGAATAATTCACCACTTTCTCCACCACATTCATATCCAAGTCCAGTGATATAGTTAGTAAGCGCATCAAGCCATACATAAACGACATGCTTCTCATCAAAATCAACTGGAATTCCCCATGTAAAAGAAGTTCTAGATACACAGAGATCTTGTAAACCAGGTAATAAGAAATTGTTCATCATTTCATTTTTACGAGATACTGGTTGAATAAACTCTGGATGTTCATTGATATAAGCAATTAAACGATCTGCATATTTGCTCATTTTAAAGAAATATGCTTCTTCCTTTGCTGGCTGTACTTCTCTTCCACAGTCTGGACATTTTCCATCTACTAACTGGGATTCTGTAAAGAAAGATTCACAAGGCGTACAGTAAAGCCCTTCATAATGTCCTTTATAAATATCGCCTTTTTCATATAAATACTTGAAAATTTTCTGCACCTGTTTTTCATGATATTCATCAGTTGTACGAATAAATTTATCGTAAGAAGTATTCATTAAATCCCAAATATTTTTAATTTCACCTGCAACATTGTCTACAAATTCTTTTGGATGAATTCCTGCATCTGCTGCTTTTAACTCAATTTTTTGTCCATGCTCATCTGTCCCTGTTTGGAAGAAAACATCATACCCTTGTGCTCTCTTAAAACGTGCAACACTATCTGCTAAAATAACTTCATACGTATTTCCAATGTGTGGTTTTCCTGATGTATATGCAATGGCTGTTGTAATATAATATGGTTTCTTTTCTTTACACTCTGTACACATAAAACTTCCTCCTACTTGTATCTCAATTTTTATAGTGTTTTTTTATTTCATAAGAAATAAAAAACTCCCATCCTTTCCCTTTGTAGGAAAAGGACGAGAGTATATAATACTTCGTGATACCACCTTTTTTCACAGTATTCTTACGAGATACTGCCTCAAAAAGTATAAATTTGACGTTCTTTCAATCTATACTTTTATGCTATAACGGGCATTCCCGTCGTAATCTTACAAAAAAGATAGAATCTCATTCTATTCTTTCTCTTGCTCGGTACGCAGCTCCAAGACCATCTTCCAATTTCTTTCCATATCCTCTTCCACCAACTAAGGACTCTCTGTGATTTCTACAAATTGTACTCTTCTCTTCTTCGCCTTTTTATTATCTTATACTATCTTTATTAGTATTCCCTTATTATCTTTTCTTAAACCATTCATTGGATAGTCTTTTTCAGTATAACATTCAAACTATATTTTGTCAAAAATATGTTTTCTCTATATCTTTTCTAATTTTTCTTACACTCATTTCTTGCTTTATATTGATATTTCCACTTCTCCTATATGTTATCCATTATATTATTTTTGAAAACTGATCAAAAAAAAATACCAAACCTGAAGCAACGTCTAAGCCTGATATTTCCTACGAATGCGCCTTCAGGGGCTCGAACCCTGGACACCCTGATTAAGAGTCAGGTGCTCTACCAGCTGAGCTAAAAGCGCTTATATAAAATTGTCATAATTAATTAACGCAAGAATTATTATATCTCATTGTTTTTCATTTTGCAAGTATTTTTTTATAAAAATTTTATCTTTATAACATATTTTTCTTAAACTCTACAAAAGGAGTGATTCGAATGACTCTCTGCTCACTCCTTTTGTAAGTATCATCTCTTAATTTAGAATTCTCTTTATTTCCTGAAGAGATTCTAAGAAACATTGAATCCCCCTATGAAACTTAGGATTTTCATAATTGTATCGATTTAACCAACCAATAAATCCACCATTTTTCATACTATCGCCCAATTTTCTTCTTTTTTTATCTATATGCAACAAGACGATTGATTGGAACTCCCATAGAAGAAAACTTTGTCTCATATTCTGTCATAATATTTCCTTTCGCATATTCACTATTATGAAGATCATATGTGACACTCTCTAATTTCCATCCAGCCTCTGGCACTTGTTCTACTGAGAAATCAAAAAGTGGTCGATTATCTGTTTTAAACATAACTCTACCATCTGAAACTAAAATTTGATCGTATCTCTTAAAAAACTCTTTCGATGTTAATCTTCTTTTTGCATGGCGATCTTTTGGCCATGGATCTGAGAAATTTAAATAGATACGTGCAATTTCATCTTTTTCAAAGAAATTACAAATATTTTCTGCATCCATTCTAAGGAAAAATAAATTTTCCATCTCTGTTTCTTCTTGTCTTTTTTCAATGGCACGCACTAGAACACTTGAATACTTTTCAATTCCAATATAATTAATATCTGGATTATTTTTTGCAAGTTCCATTATGAACTTACCTTTCCCCATTCCTACTTCTATATGGATCGGATGATTATTTCCAAAAATTTCTTTTGCCCAATTTCCTTTATAGTTTTCTCCATTTTGAATAACAAACTCATTAGAGGCAATGGTTTCTCTAGAGCCCTTTACATTTCTTAATCTCATCTTTTTACCACCTTTTCTATCCTAATGCTATCCTCAAATCTTAACATCCTTACTTGATACAAGGTAACACGATTCTATTCATGGCAGTATTATATCATTATAGTGCATGGTTGACAACTCATGGAAGCCATTTCCTCTTCTCTTATGTTGACATACTCTCTTCACTTATACTACAATAACAACGTAACAGCTAAGACACACAATAGAATATGTTTCCTACGATTTTTCACATTCTATTGTTACAAACTATAAGATTCTTTTTAGAATCTTGAGGACAAACACGATTATGAAAAAATTTATCATTTATATACTCTTGCTTTCTATGTGCCTCATGGATACCATTCCTACTTATGCACAAACGAAAGTACCCAAAATTGATGCGAAATCAGCCATTGTTATGGATGCTCAAACCGGTCAAATTCTTTATGGAAAATCCATGAAAAAAGTAAAGTATCCTGCTAGTCTTACGAAATTAATGACTGTTCTTTTGACATTAGAAAATTGTAAATTAAATGAAAAAGTAACATTTTCAAAAGAAGCTGTATATGGAATTGAACCCGGAAGTAGTAATATCGGTATTCTTCCCGGAGAAATTTTAACAGTAAAGCAATGTTTATATGGTATGATGTTAGAATCAGCCAATGAAGTATGTTCTGCCGTAGCCGAGCATATTAGTGGTTCTGTTGAGCAATTTTCCAAATTAATGACAAAACGAGCCAAAGAACTAGGTTGTGAAAATACACAGTTTAAAAATGCCAATGGACTTCATCATGATGAGCATTATACAACAGCCTATGATATGGCACTTATTTTAAAAGAAGTGTTAAAATATCCTGAATTTCGTACCATTGCTTCTGCCAGAAATTATCGATTAAAAAAGACAAACAAACAAAAAGGACGTTGGCTTGGAAATCACCATAAAATGATTCGCTATCCAACGGATGGTATCTATTCATTATCTCCATCACTTACACCTACTTCTGGAAAGACAGCTTTTACAACAAAAGCCAAAACTTGTCTTGCTACTTCTGCTACCAATGGCGATATGGAACTTATTTGCATTGTTATGGAAGATACTGGTATCAGTGTTTATTGGGATACAAAACATCTATTAGAATATTTTTTTAATAACTATGAGCATAT
>JADIML010000180.1 GCA_017694765.1 Candidatus Scybalomonas excrementavium | reverse complement strand
GTCATCTGATGGTATTGTTATTTTTAAAAGCTACGATAAGACTTCTACCTTACAATAGTGCTTCTTCTTATCTTTATCATAACTGATGCCCACAGCCAAAATCCTACCTGTATACCGTTTTGTCTCTCCAAGTTTTCCCGCAAAACGAAGTGCATATTTCTTTTCTTTGATCTGAGCAATTGCATCTTCTGGGGTATGGTCTACCTTTAATTCTAAAATAATACAGTCTGCTGTCCTATCAATCTCTGGATAAAAAATAAAATCTACATATCCCTTACCCGCTTTATCTTCTCGTTCTATACGATACATATCCCTCGCCGCCAAATAGACAAGGTTTACAACGGCTGTTAGTTCAACCTCATTATTATAGTGAAGCAAAGGAACTTCTGTATCATGAGCAAGTTCAAGAATTTCTATCATTGTATCCGTATCTCCCACCAATGTTGCCTCTAGCATTCGATTGGATTCTTTTGCTAAACGATAGATATATCCTAAAGACGGCTCTTTTTGCAGCATGTCTGCAAATTTTTCCATTAGTTCCCGATTTGGAATGCTCACTTTTCCATTCTTATAACTTAAAAATCCATAGACGACCATTGCGGAAAAAATTTCATCTTTTGTTTGTAAATTCATGGATGTAGCTGCATATTCTTGAATTTTAGCCGATACCGAAATATGTGATATCATAAGTGCTAGATCATCGCGTACATCATCTATATTTCGCTCAATGTAATAATAAATCTCATCATAAGGACCTGCACTCGTCCAATAATTTCCTAGATTATTATTTCCCAATGCACTAACTACTGAACGAGGATTATAGACTCTCTCACCTGAGTAAGTATGGTATCCATTATACCACTCTTTTAAACCTTCTCGTGTGACTCTGATATTCTCATTTGTTTTTAAATACCGTTCATATAACATATCAACTTCGGTATTTGTAAATCCAAATGCCTCGCTAAATCTCTCCTCTGTAATCATAGTGTATTCTAAAAACATATTTAATTCTGAACCACTCGAATACTTTGCAATTGGAAGAATTCCTGTCATATAAGCTAAAAGTACATATGGTCTATCTTTCAATAGACTTCTTAAAAATTGCAAGTATGATTTTTTATCCTTTTCCGTTACAAAATCTTGGTGAAAAATATAATCCCATTCATCTAATACAAAAATAAAACGAGCTTCAGGATTTTCCGCATAAATATCTATCAATATATCTACGACATCCATTTCGCCATAAAATTGCACTTCTGGGTATTCTCTTTTTAAATCTCGAATCAAGCGTTCTTGAATCCGCCCAATATATTGTTCATAAGAAGTACATCTTGCTACAACATCATTAAATGAAATATGAATGACTGAAAATTTGTTCCGATATTTATTATATAATTCGGATTTTGCAATTTTAAGATCTTTAAAAATTCCTTCTGCATCACAAGCTTTCGAAAAATAAGCTGCAATCATATTTGCCATAACTGTCTTGCCAAATCTTCTAGGTCTAGTAATACAAATATGATTATTTCCATTACTCACGAGAGGAAATAATTGCTCTAACATCTGTGATTTATCCACAAAGTACGGCTTTTCCACTTCATTTTTATATAAGGTATACGCTGTCGTACTATTCAAATAAACTCCCATTTCATATCGCTCCTTTCCATTTACATATTTCCCTTCCAATAAATTTTTTAAGACTTATTGAAATCAAATCTATTATCTCATGAACAATACTCCTATTCCTTTTACGATCGTCAATATATTTCTTTCTTGGATCACCGCTTTCTTTTTATCATTATAACAAAATTGTTGTATGAATCATACCTTATATTTTCGACAGAAAAAAGAACTTCGTTTCTTTATTCACTTATTCATAATTCCTCACATGCCTCATCGTCAAAAAACTCGTATTATGTACCAAACTATGCTATACAATATCTTTCCTATCTATGATAGAAAACAAATACCATCAAACGACAAACTGTCATCTGATGGTATTGTTATTTCCATAAAAAGTATCCGTCAATCTGAAACTTGTATTTTCCTTTCAACCTAATATAATGCATCTAATGCGTTACAAGGCACATTTTATTGATTTATAATTTCTATATTTTAATCCGTGTATAATATTCTTCTTTATCCGAATAAACGATACTTGCTCCATTGTTTTGCTGAACTTTTAAAGAAGCTGGATTATGCTTGGAACATGACATATATACTTCATCTTCCTTCATATATCCCTTTAATTTCTCAATAGCAAGAGCTAATCCTTTTGTTGCATATCCTTTCTTTCGATACTGTTTTAAAATACCATATCCAATATGTCCAGAACCTCTTTTTAATGCCTCATTCAACCAATGTCTTACTTTGAATAATCCAACGATTTCTTCATCATCCCATAGAAAATAGTATGTACATGGTACATATCCATCCGGTAAATCAATTCCCTTTGAATAATTAATGAAAGTAGGTAACACGTTATCTACAAATTCTTGTTTACTCACTCCATAATATTCATTGATAAAACCATTTTCATCGGCTGGAAATTGTTTCATCGCTTCATACTCTTTTTCATAATCATCTAAATTTGCTTCTTTTAAAAATAACATAAAACTCCCTCCTTTAGAATTAAATTTACCCCCATTATAATAGTATATTATATATTTTTCAACTATTTTTATATACTTACAAAACAACTCATTTTTTCTTTTATTTTCTTATATCATAATCTTAAATTCATTTCTTTATTTCTAAATATGACACAAAACTATCATAGCCACATTTTTATTCTTTTAGGCATAATATTCTTTTTATCATATATAAAATCTACAATTTCATTCTTCTTTAATGGAATTATATTAGAGTGATCAACATGACAATATTGCTGACTTACATTGAACAGATATACTTTATTTCCATCTTTGGTTAAATGAATATAATCATTCCCATCTAATGATACTGGATTGTCACAACTTGATAATATGTATTCCAACCCATAACAACTGTATCTACATCTTTTATAAAATCTGAATAGACATCCATAGTTTCTTCCTTCTCATTTTGTCCATTCAACCAATCCACGTTTCCATTACGATCTGCAATATAACCATCAAGACTCATTGCAATAAATAAAACAATCTTCCTCATATTCACTACCTCAAAAAATTAGAATTTGCTAGACCTATACTACAACCTTTAATTTTCCATCAAAGAAACTGGATAATCAAACCCATTTTTTAATGTATATTCTTCTAACGTCAATCCTTCTTCATATAATTTCGTAGCTAACTTTACTCCAACATATCGATAATGCCACGGCTCATTTGTAATACCTGTAATCTCTATTTTATCACTTGGATAACGAAGGATAAATCCATAGTGATAAGCATTTTTAATGACCCACTGATATTCTGGTGTACTACCAAATACACCAAACTGCCCATCTACTACACTTTGACTTGTTAAGTCTACACTGAGTCCTAATTGGTGTTCACTCGTTCCTGGAACTGCTACTAGACGAGCAGCGGTTACTTCATCATAAATTCGAAAATATTCATCGTAAATTTTTTGTTGATCTTCATAAGAGCGATATGCACTATTTACTACAAGTGTAAGCCCTTCTTTTTTCGCATCTTCATACATGGATTCTAATGCTTTCGCTGCATCACTTCTCATCTTATTATTTGTCGTAGCCGTTGGAATATTGACTTCCACTAAATCTTCTGGCACATAATCTTTCGAAATAGAAAATCCTTTTTTAATCAACAATGCAGTATTTGATGGCTCCTCTAAAAAATACGTCCTATCAGATGAATTTCTAGAATCAATGATAGAATAGGAAACATTCATAACAGCTTCTACTGGTTCTAAATTAGATTGTATGTATTGTGGTAAATCCTCTATGATTCTTCCATTGATATTTAAGTATGGTTCTACTTGTATCCATTCCAGTTGATTGTCTGTAAGAACACGAAAATCATCTAACGATAACTGCTTCATTAAAGAACGCTGTGTTTCTAAATCATACCCTAATTCTTTTAACTTCGTATGATAGTTACTATAGAATTCATCCACATAAGAAACGATATCTTCTACACTTACATCATCACTACTATATAACTTATAATCATAATAGTGATGTTGATTGTTCACTTGATCCCATTTTGCCAAATCAATGATTTCCTCTAAACTTAAATATTCTTGAATCTCTTCCTCTGATAACTTTAATAATGTAGTTCTAGCATCTTTATCATAACCTTTGATTCCTAACTGAATACCAGTCCAATTAAAGGCTACGATACCGACTACGACGATTAGACATACGAGTATGCCTAAACCCGTTTTTAGAACTCGATGCCCTTGTTTTTTTCTTCTTTGTTTCTTCATTCTGATACTCCTTTACATAATCATTCAATCTCAGTCCCTAAATACATGTTATAAAGAATTTCAAACTCTAAATCCAAAAAGACTTTTCTTACAAATCCTACTATTCTATATATTTTTTCATTGGCATTTTACAAATTTTTAAATTTCTCCATACCTGTTTTTATACTAATAAATTTTTAAACTTATTTTTAATATTATACACTTAATATTTTATTATCTTTCTCTATTAGTTATATTTTACTGCATGAAACTCTTTATGTCTACCTAGTCACGTACAAGATCCTAAAAATTTATCATATCGTTATATTATCATAAAAAATAAGAGTCCACCAAATATATCTGATGAACTCTTGTTTTTTTATGATCTTTAAATTCCCTTTCAATTATATACTCTAAATTTCTTCCTGCTTCATAAATAAGGTAACGTACATTTTATGTATCACTAGTGTAGTACCTAGTCCATGAAACCTTATATTTTATATTCTTTCATTTTCGTAATGATACATAATACTTATACATTCCTAATTATTTTTATTGTATATGAATTTATAAAATAAGGCAACGCTCCCTACTCATCTTTTATCAAGTAAAATATCATCGTAAAACTATCATCAGTTGACTAACCTAGTTTTTTTTGCTAGAGTGGCATCATAAAATGACTTCTGACTATTCTGTCTATTATTATTCATTATATTATTTATTATTTGAAATCATAAGGAGTATAAACTATGAAAAATTGGAAAACATCTGTAACCGGACACAACTTTGTCATGTCATATAGTGGTGGAAAAGATAGTACGTTAGCCTTATATAAAGCTATGCAAACAGGAGAAGCTACTCTTCTCATCTCTAGACTTCGTAAAGAGGATTCTCTTGCTGGCGCTCACGGTGTATCAAGAGAAATTTTACAGGCACAGGCTGACTCTATGAACCTATCACTTTTTACCTTTTCAACTGATTGGACAGGTTATCGAGCTGGTCTTATCTCTTCGTTAGAGAAGGCAAAGAAAATGGGAGCAGAAGTCTTTGTAACTGGAGATATTGATCTTCCAGAACATAAATGTTGGCATGAACAGCTTGTAGAAGAAGTAGGACTTCAACTTTCCATTCCTTTATGGCAGTATGAACGAAAAAAAGCCGTACAAGAATTTCTTGAGCTTGGATTTATCAGTAAAATTGTTTCTATTGATTGTACGAAAGGCATGAAGGAATCCGATCTTGGAAAAATCCTCACTCCTACCTATATAAAAGAGCTAGAAGAACGTGGAATCGACTGTTGTGGAGAAGCTGGTGAATTCCATACAATTGTACTAGATGGACCTATCTTCCATACCCCATTAAAGGTGCGAGAAGGCAATATATTTCATATGGACAATCATTTATGTCTAGAATTGGAGTTACTCTCATGAAACTCTTTCATTCTACCTCTCTACCAATTACACTGCCTAACAAAGATACAATCATTCAAAAAGATCATATGATTCTTCTCTCATTTGCAAGTTCACGCCGAATTCTTTCTACTTCTGCTTGGAACGGTGGAATTCGTGAAGATATTACATGTGTATTTAATTATGATCTAAGTCATGGAAAAACCATTTTTTGTGAACCTTTAGAACCGACTATGGCAGGACATATGCGCCGCCTAGGTGAGCTAGCAGGGCTTCCTGTAGCAAATAGTGGACTTTGCACTGCTGCCCAAATGAAAAATGTATGTATTACCCAAGAAACTTGGGATACTATTGTTGTAACTGCAATTGTCACTGCTGGAATTGATGAAAATGGTGGACGAGCAGGTGATCCAGCTTCTTGGCAAGAAAAAGATTATCAACTTGGAATTCCTGTAGGAACGATTAATCTACTCCTCCATTTTAACTGTGATCTTTTACCCGGAACACTCACAACAGCACTTCTTACAGCAACAGAAGCAAAGGCAGCTGCTATTCAAGAACTTCAATTACCAAGTAAGGTATCGAGTGGAATTGCAACAGGATCTGGTACTGATGGTGCTATTCTTATTTGTGATTCCCAAAGTACAACCTGTCTTACAGACTGTGGAAAGCACAGTAAATTAGGAGAAATGGTTGGAAAAACTGTTTTTCATGCAGTAAAAGAAGCATTGTTTCTTCAAACTGGTGCTTCCCCAGATAGACTCCATCATGCCATTCGTTTACTAGAACGCTTTGGATTCCATGAAAAATATGTGTCCTCTTTTTTTCCAACCCTTTCTGTGGAACAATTACATACACTATGCCAAAAAGAAGAGATATGGTCTCTTGCTGCTATGTATGCTCATCTTATGGATTTAGAAAACTGGAACATTATGACCCATGAACAAGCTATTGCCATTGCCAATAAACTTTACCCTCTAGAAGAAAAGTCTTATTTGGAGGCATTGATTGCTTATATGAAAGAACAAGAATAACTTCTTTCTATTTAAAATACATAATAAAAAATATGTATCTATATCAATAGTTGGAGTTGATTGTTTTTACCCCCACTCCATTTCTATATTTCGAGGACTTTTTTATAACATCATCCCTAATTCTTATTTTTAGGCATGACAAAAAGACCTTCGCTCTTCCTCTAATCTTTTTTGGTCCTATAATAAATGTTAGGAGTCCATCAAAAAAACACCTCAACATTTATTATAGAACCCATTTATTATAGAACCAAATAAAAAAGGCTAGTATATAATACTAACCTTTTCATAAAAATCTTTATTTGAGCATGTTCTCTCTAATTGGTCGCAAATCAGTCGCAATTTCCGTCCTTTACATGCTTAAAGCCACTTAAACACTGGATCTATTTATCCAAGCTCTTCATTGTTGGGAATAATAACACATCACGAATCGCTGGAGAGTTTGTCATAAGCATTACCATACGGTCGATACCGAATCCGATACCACCTGTTGGTGGCATACCGATGCTTAACGCATTTAAGAAGTCTTCATCAATGCGGTTTGCTTCTTCATCACCTTGTGCTAATAATTCTTCCTGTGCTTCGAAACGTTCTCTCTGATCGATTGGATCGTTGATCTCAGAATAAGCATTTGCCATTTCACGTCCATAGATGAATAATTCAAAACGTTCTACATATTCTGGATCTTCTGGTTTTTTCTTAGTCAGTGGAGAGATTTCCACTGGATGATCGATAACAAATGTAGGTTGAATTAATTTTTCTTCTACAAATTCTTCGAATAAAAGGCTTAAAATATCACCTTTTTTATGTCTTTCTTCAAATTCTACATGGTGTTCTTTTGCTAATGCTTTTGCTTCTTCTGTTGTTTTTACAGTTGTGAAGTCAATGTTCGCATATTTTTTCACTGCATCGATCATTGTAATTCTTTCAAATGGTTTTTCTAAGTCAATGATGACATCTCCATAAGGGATCTGCATAGTTCCACAAACTTCTTTGGCTACATGACGGTATAAGTTTTCTGCTAATTCCATCATTCCATTATAATCTGTGTATGCTTGATATAATTCCATTAATGTGAACTCTGGATTATGTCTTGCATCTGTTCCTTCGTTACGGAATACACGTCCGATTTCATATACTTTTTCAAGACCACCTACGATTAATCTCTTTAAGTATAATTCTAAAGAAATACGAAGTTTTACATCTTCATCAAGTGCATTGTAATGAGTTTCAAATGGTCTTGCTGCTGCCCCACCTGCATTGCTTACAAGCATAGGTGTTTCTACTTCCATAAATCCTTGTTCATCTAAGAAACGACGGATTGCACTAATACATTTAGAACGTTTTACAAAAGTTTCTTTCACATCTTGATTCATTACTAAATCAACGTATCTTTGACGATAACGCATATCTGTATTTGTTAATCCATGGAATTTTTCTGGAAGCACTTGAAGACTCTTTGTTAATAGAGTTACTTCTGTCGCATGAATCGAAATCTCTCCTGTTTTTGTTTTAAATACTTCTCCACGAATACCAACGATATCACCAATGTCGTATTTTTTGAAATCCTTGTATGTGTCCTCTCCAATGTTATCTCTTGCTACATAAGATTGGATACTCCCTTGTAAATCTTGGATATTGCAAAAAGATGCTTTACCCATAACACGTTTAAACATGATTCTACCAGCAACACATACTTCTTTGCCTTCTAATTCCTCAAAATGATCTTTGATTTCTTGGCTATGATGTGTCTGATTATATTTGGTAATCTGGAACGGATCTTTTCCTGCTTCTTGTAATTCTGCAAGTTTTTCACGTCTAATTTTTAAAATTTCATTCAAATTCTGTTCTGCCACAGTTTTCCACTCCTATTCTTTCTCTTATGCGTTTGATCTTTGAATATCTAAAATGCGATATTTTTCAATTCCATCAGGTCCTTCTACTTCTACAACCTCTCCAATTTTTCTTCCAATTAATGCGTGTCCAAGTGGAGACTCATTGGAAATCTTACCTGCAAAAATATCAGCTTCTGTAGAACCTACTAATTTATATAAAACTTCTTCATCAAATTCAATATCAAATAATTTTACCATACAGCCGATGTTGATTTTTTCTAAGTCTACTTCATCTTCATCAACAACTTCTGCATTTCTTAAAATCTTCTCAATTTCTTCAATACGTGCTTCAATATCACGCTGTTCGTCTTTGGCTGCATCGTATTCAGCATTTTCTGATAAGTCGCCCTGTTCTCTGGCTTCTTTAATTTTTTGTGCTACTTCTTTACGAGTTACAACCTTTAACTGTTGCAATTCATCTTCTAATTCACGTAAACCAGCATATGTTAAAATATTTTTCTTTTCTGCCATTACTCGAAACTCCCTTTCTCTTCTTCTATCAACACTGAGCACTTATCGTTTTCTTCTACTCTCAGCGGAATTTTATTGACAATTCTTATATTATAAAGGACTCCCTATTGGTTGTCAACCAGCTTTCCCTCTGTTTTCCTATATTTTCCACATTATCTTTTTTATATTTTATGTCGGTAACATTCTATCAAAATACTTTGCCTTTATTGCACTTTTTTCATATAGAGTGCATATTCCTTTTTATATGTTTGCAATACGTCCTCTTGTATCATTCCATCTTCATTTAACACATTTTCCATTAAAATAGCTATTAAAATTTGTTGATTGATCCACATCCCATGTTGAGTGATTCGAATTTCCTTTGCCTTTGGAAATAAATGATTGACATTGACAACGATTGTCGTATGCCTTTTCTCCCCTTCTCCTAGCACTAACCGATCCACTTGTACGTCTTCCTTATCTCCCTCTTCTTCTTGTTCTACAAATAAAATAGAAAGTCCTGTTTCTTCATATAATTGTTCTGCAATGGGTTCATATACTTCTTTTTCATTGGTATTTACTACCATATAATTTAAATGCTTCGATAAAAGCATAATGACTCGTATCGTTTGCTCTACTTCTCCTGCAATGATTTGGATCACTAATCGCTTCTTAGAAATGCCATATAAAGTTCGATAATATTCTGCTAACTCTTCTATAAAGAAAAACTTAAGCCATTCCTTATGGCTATATGTTCTAAAAAAAAGATTCCCTGTATTGCCTATCTTATCTTTTGTTTGTAAGCTCTGACATTGATAGGGATAACAGCGAATCTCGCTTTCTACTTGTTCATAGTACTGATATAACTCTCCTTCTAATAGGAAAGCCATTTTTTCACTTTGTATCATTTGTTCTTTCATATCTTGTTGTAGACAATGTATGACTTCCTTTTTATCAAATTTACTTATCCACTCTTCTTTTAGGCATACTGTTACAACAATGCCTTGAAATTCTCCCTCTACTTCTCTTTCTCGTCTCCAATGCCTTCTATGAAAACAATACTTTTGGAACCATTTCTTTGGTAAACAAAGTCGTAAAACTCGTGTCCTAATGTTGACCTTCTCTAACATTCGATAGCGAATAAATGTTACGTTCATACTATTTCTCCAAACATTTTATTTACTCTATATGCAAATAAATGAAAAACTATGCTTTTTATTTTTCTATCGTAAAATGTTCTAAATAAAGAGGAGCAGAAGAATCATTTCGTAATGCAAAGGCATACGTTGGCTCATGAATTGGAGAATCTTCTGGTCTATAAGAAATTTGATTTGTTTTCTGACAATAAGAGTAATCTTCATAAGTAATATGGGAAATTCGAACTGTATGTTTTGCGATTTTATTCAGTGTATAACTAATATTGGCATTCTCTCCATTTTGAATCGGAAAACCACCATTCTTTGTCCCAGAATAGCAAAAAACGATCCATGTATTTGGATAAATTGTAATGCCTTTGCATGTGTATCCCTTTTCTTTTTCCTTTTCCAATTGCCCTGTTTTTATTACCTCTTTTTTTTGATTGTAAACGGTATAATTACCAACTATCTGCTTGGTAACAGTCCTTGGTATAGAATACGTAAGCACTAGAAAAACACTTATCATACCAATCCCTAACACTTTTATAGAAAACTTTTTTATGAAATTCATTTCAAACACCTCAATACTAAAATGACAACCTTTTTGAAAATAGTCTCTCCTATTATTTTCTTTCTATGCCTTATTCATTATGTACCAGTTATTTAAAAATAATCCGAAACCTCCCTTACCTTCCTATAAAACCTCATAATTTGAATAACAACGCCCAAGAAACCCAAAAAATATATCAAAAAAGCTGTTATCATGTATACACATAGTAAAAATATAGGCTTTATCTCTGTCCCCTTCCTATTTTATACAAAATGATACATAATAACAGCTTGTTCATCTTATCCATTACTCTATCAACAGATAAATATATTAGTATTATATAAAAGTTTATATTCTATTTTTTAATGATATGCTTTTAAACTTTATGATTTGTTAGTACAGATATAAATGTTTTGGCACTCCATTTTCATAAAGAACAGCTGGCTCTCCTTGAATTAATGGAAACATATAGTCAAATAGTTCTTGTGTAATATCATTTCCCTCTTCATTAATCCATTCTCTAGGTACTTTTTTCTCTCTATTTGCCACTTTAGATACTGGTACACTTCCAAATATTACTTCATATGGTTCATTGGCAATACGCTTAATCACAGCCATTACTCCTGTCTCTCCATCTAAAGCACATTGGCAGGCTTTCATACCTAACATTTTGCTTTCTTCAATATCTGTTGCACTGGCAATATGTGCGCCACAACGTTGCATTAAATTTAATTCAATGGAACGAACTTTACAGCCTAAACGTTCTCTTACAATTGTTTCTAAAACGCTTCCAGCTCCAGAAATAATAGAGTGTCCAAAGGCATCTTTGGCTCCTGCTTGTACATGCTCAGAAATATATACTCCATGTTTATCTTTAATTCCTTCGCTAATAGCAACGACCACATCTGGATGTGTTTCCATTTTTTTCTTCACATCTTCAATAAATTGATCCACACTAAATTCTGGTTCACATAAATAAATAAGATCTGGACCTTTTGAACCTGCTACTCTTGAAAGAGCAGAAGCTGCTGTCAACCATCCAGCATTTCTTCCCATTACTTCTACAATAGTAACAGCTTTTGTATTATATACGTGACAATCTCTCTCTAATTCTGCAAAAGTAGTAGCAATATATTTTGCAGCTGATCCAAATCCCGGACAATGATCAATTTCTGCTAAATCGTTATCAATTGTCTTAGGTGCGCCAACTACTTTAATATCTGTAATTCCATGTAATTCACAATATTTTGATAATTTATCTACAGTATCCATGGAATCATTTCCACCTGTATAAATAAAATATTTAATATCATGTTTACGGAAAATGCGGATAATCGATTCAAATTGCTCTTGATCTTTTTCTAAATCACCTAATTTAAAGCGACAAGAACCTAATGCTGCTGCTGGTGTTTGACAAAGTAATCTTAAATCCTCTGCTGATTTTAATTTCACATTTAAATCAACAAAGTTTTCTTCAAATACTCCTTGAATTCCATTGACAGCGCCATATACTTTATCGACTTTTCCACTTAAAAATGCACAAGTCATAACCCCTGCAATCGTTGCATTAATTGCAGATGTAGGTCCACCTGATTGTGCTACTAACAAATTATTCATCTTCTGTTATTCTCCTTCTATAACATCTCTTATCTCTCTTTTTATCAACAAATTCGATTTTCATTGATTCTATTCTACTTATTTGATGTAAGAACTATACTCCTTCATTAATGCTCTTAACTGCTCTAATGTATCCACTTTATTGACTTCATTTCTTAACTTTGATGAAGCTGGATACCCAACTGTATACCAAGCAACGTGCTTTCTCATTTCATGAATTCCTATATACTCACCTTTAAACTCTACCATCATCTCTGCATGACGAAGTATCATAGCAATCACTTCTAAAAGTTGTGGCTTCTCCAACAATTCTTTCGTATCCAAATAGTGAACGATTTGTTTAAAAAGCCAAGGATTTCCTTTTGCTCCTCTTGCGATCATAATTCCATCACATCCAGTTTCTTCATAAAGTCGAAGAGCATCTTGTGCTTCAAACACATCGCCATTCCCAATAACTGGGATCTTGACAGCATCTTTTACCTTACGGATCATTTCCCAATCGGCTACTCCAGAATAATACTGTTCTCTTGTTCTACCATGTACTGCAACAGCTGCTGCTCCATTTTCTTCTGCAATTTGAGCCATTTCTACTGCATTTTGTGTATCTTCTGTAAATCCTTTTCGAATTTTTATCGTTAGTGGGATTGTTAAAGCCGAAGAAACTGCTTTTATAATTTTCCCTGCCAATTCTGGCTCTTTCATAAGAGCAGATCCCTCTCCATTATTTACGATTTTAGGAACAGGACAGCCCATATTAATATCAATGGCATCAAAACCTCTCTCTTGTAATTTCACTGCCTGCTCTGCCATAATTTCTGGTTCAGAGCCAAAAATCTGCACCGTTACTGGTCGTTCTTTTTCATCTGTTGCAAGAAGAGGTTCTGTATTTTTATTACCATAATGAAGTGCTTTTGCACTCACCATTTCGGTATAAAACATTTCACAACCTTGTTCCTTACAAAGCAAACGAAATGGTAAATCTGTTACACCTGCCATAGGTGCAAGAATTAGTCCATGAGGAATCTCTATTTTTCCTATTGTAAGACTCATTGCTATCTCTTATCTCCTATTCTATGTCCATCCGATTCATTGGTCGCTCTCTTCTATCTTCATTCCAAGAAAGAATACTTTATAGTAAAGTTCTAATTCTTCCCAAAGTTCCTTTTTTGTTCTTTGCAGTTCTTTAATCTTTAAAGCACTGCCAATTTCATCAAAAGCATAGTCATCATTTTGTCGTACGACAAAATCAAGATTTCCTTCTTCATCAAATTCCAACGTCAATACGCAACTGATTTGGGATGTAAAAATAACACAAGCAATTTTCAATTCATCCTGAATTTGCTGTGGCAATGCTTTAAATTCAGGGTTAAAATAAAATTTCTGTTCATAGGTACTAGCACCACAAAGTACAACTGGTTCTTTATCCATAGTCTTTCCTTTCTTTCATCCTTTTAACAGCCAAACTATCAACCATCATAACAGATAACTATAAGTGAATCAAGACAAACAGGAGTAAGCGAAAGAAAATTTTAATCGTTTCTATCTACATTTTCTTTGCCTTACTCCTGTTTTATTTATATATGCTTTTATAAATTTTATAAAAAGAATAGATTTTCTTATCTTACTACTTTAATTTGACAGCTTTCCATAACATCCAATGCCTTTAAATGCTTTTCTTTTGTAACTCCAGCACAACAAGAAGCATCTACCAAAATTGGTAGCTCTGTCAGTGCTGATTTGATTAGTAACGCATTGGATACCACACAAATATCGGTGCAAATCCCAACAAGTTCAACGGATTCTACTTTGCCTTCTTCATACCATTTCTTTAAATCCTCTACTAAATCAAAACTTCCAAATCCCGGTTTTTGATAAACTTTTACTTCTTTTCCTCTCAATGCTTCTTCTAATTCTGTTGGAAATTCCCAACCATTTGTCCCAATCACACAATGTGATAC
>JADIML010000179.1 GCA_017694765.1 Candidatus Scybalomonas excrementavium | reverse complement strand
ATATAAAATAGATAGAAAAGAGTTGTTTTTTAGTGAAAAATAGCTCTTTTCTTTTATAATAAATACTTTGTTAAATGTATTTATAAGAGCAGTGTTTTTGGAAAAGAAAAAAGGAATACTTTTTTGCCATTATGAAAAAAGTGTTGGATAAAAGGGAAAAATATGATATAATTTTAGTCAAAATATTTTTAGAGATAAATAATATCATCGTATAAGAAGGAATTAATATGTGGATATTAAGGCGAAAATTAAAGAGGTATTCTTTTAGTAAGAGTTTTATTCGAATTGGAATTTTTTGTATAGGCTTTCTTTTAATAGTAGGCTTTCTATTCGTGCAGTTCAATAATACAGCGCATATAAAGCAAGATAGCACAAAGTATATGGCAGAAGTTTATACGAAAAAGATGGAACTTACACTAGAAAAGTTTATTGCAAAAACCAATATTTTGGAAACGGCAGTCCTGTCTTTAGATGGAACGATATCGGAAGAAAATTTTAATGCAATTGCCAAGCATTTATGTGATGATCCAGTGATTCGGAGTATACAATATTTACCAAATGGGAATAGTCAATATTGTTATCCACAAAAAGAATATGAGAAAAATTTTGGTAAGAATGTGTTACAGAATATGGAGAGTAAGGAAGATGCCTTATTAGCAATTCATTTAAAACAAAATATAATATGTGGTCCTTATGAACTTTCAGATGGAAAGAAAGAACTTGTAATTTGGAATCCTATTTTTAGTAAGGAAGAAGATGCAAAATTTATAGGATTTTCAAGTGTTCTATTAGACTTAGATGAGTTATTGGAGCTATTTGGCTTAAATGAGTTAAAGCAAAAAGGTTATGATTATTTGCTTACTTATTCAGAAGAAGGCAAGGAGACAGTTGTCATTTCTAAGTCTAGAGATAACCTATCTGTAAAAAAGTATATTCGTGTACCTATTTTTTTACCAGACAGAACGTGGGAGCTAAAAGTTATTCCAAATTACAGTTGGCAAGAATGGAATGAAAGCATTATTATTTTAATAAGTGGTATTTTAATTACGATTTTTTGTGCGGAATTGCTTATACATATTCGAGAAAAACAGGCTGTATTGAATCAATTTAAACTAAAAGAAAAAATCTTGGAGTTATCTTTAGCATATAGTAATTTATCGATTTTTACTTATAATTTTGAAACGAAACAATTAGTTTTTGAGATAGATGGGCGGATTGTACAAAATTTAGGTAAGGTTGTAGAAAATGTACCAGAGAGCTTAGTAGATAAAATTATTTTTCCAGAAACACAAAAAGAATTTTTGGAAATGTATCAGAAAATAGAAGAAGGAAATAAGATAGCCAGTTGCGTAGCGAAAGTCAAAATGAAAAATCAACCATATATATGGGAAGAAATTACGTTAATTCGAGTCCATGTAAAAGGGAAAGAAGAGGATACTATTGTTGGTATTATAAAAGATGTGACAAAAGAAAGGGAAAATGAATATCGTTTAGAAAGAGAACAAAATTATCGACAAGCAATGATTTCCGAATCTATTTTTTGGGCAGAAGCAAAGCTAAAAGCAAATCTTATTTTTTATCATGGGAGCAGTATGATAGAAGAAGAACATAATTATGATGAAGTATTAAATACGAGAATTAAGAAATTCATTCATCCACAGGATATAGCACTTGTCTTAAATACTTTAGATAGAGAACGATTATATAGAGAGTATTATGAAGATGGTGTGCGCAAACGGAGTATTGAATTCCGATTTCAGGATGAAAAGAATTATATGTGGGTAAAGATGAGACTATATTTATCCCAAGGCGAAGAAGAACAGGATGTCGATCTTTTATTAGCAATCTACAATATTGATAAAAAGAAGAGAGAAGAGCTGAATTTACGTTATCAAGCAGAACGGGATCAACTTACGAATGTTTATAATCGGACAGCAGCAGAAGAAAAGATAAATGATGCTTTGTCCTATTATGAAGAAAAGAGAGATATGACTTCTATTTTATTTTTGATAGATTTAGATAATTTTAAACCGATTAATGATAAAATGGGACATAGTAAAGGAGATCAAGTATTAAAAGATATCAGTGATACTTTGAAAAATTACTGTGGAAGTGATGCAGTGATCGGACGTTTAGGTGGAGATGAATTCCTTGTATTTATTCAAGAAAAAATGTCAATGGATGAAATTCATAGATATACAGACAGTATGGTAAAGCATTTACAACATACGTATGTAGAGGGAGAAGATGCCATTACAGTCAGTGCTTCCGTGGGTGCTGTGATAGCCCCTAAGACAAAAACGAATTTTAATGAGTTGTATTTAAAAGCAGATAAGGCTCTTTATTATGTGAAATATAATAATAAAAATGGATATAAAATTTATGGGCATTAGAAAATAGTTTCACTATTGTCATAGTTTTGCTTCTATGATAGACTTATAAAAGAAAAAATCAGAAATAGCACCAAAAGAAGAAAAGGTGCAGGAAAAGAAAAGGGAAGTGTAGAACAATGTTAGATGGAAAAAAATCAATCTTTAGTGGTATGCAACCAACAGGAACTATTACATTAGGGAATTATTTAGGAGCGTTGAAAAATTGGATTCATCTTGATCCAAATGAATATATGTGTTTCTTTAGTATTGTAGATATGCACTCTATTACAGTAAGACAAGAGCCAGCTGTTCTTAGAAAACAAGCTAGAAATTTGTTAATGTCATATATTGCAGCTGGAATTGATCCAGAAGCATGTTGTCTTTATTATCAATCGCATGTATCTGCCCATGCAGAACTTGCTTGGATTTTAAATTGTTTTACTTACATGGGCGAAATGAATCGTATGACACAGTTTAAAGATAAGTCCTTAAAGCATCCAGAAAATATTAATACTGGTTTATTTACATATCCAGTCTTAATGGCGGCTGACATTTTATTATATCAAGCAGATTTAGTTCCAGTTGGAATTGATCAAAAGCAACACTTAGAGATTACAAGGGATATTGCCAATCGTTTTAATGGCATATATGGTGATGTTTTCACAATTCCAGAGCCTTATATTGGAAAAGTAGGAGCTAAAATTATGAGCCTTCAAGAACCTACAAAGAAAATGTCAAAATCAGATGAAAATGTGAATGCCTTTATTTCTATTTTAGATGATGAAGCAACAATTCTTCGCAAATTCAAACGAGCAGTTACAGATTCTGATAGTTGTATTTCTTATTCTGAAGATAAGCCGGGAATTAAAAACTTAATCGATATTTACAGTGTTGTAACAGGAAAGAGTATTGAGCAAGTGCTAGCAGAATTTGATGGCTGTGGATATGGAGTATTAAAGGAACGAGTTGGAGAAGCTGTAGCAGCAGAATTAAAACCTCTTCAAGATAAATTCTATGATTTAAGTAAAAACAAAGATTATATTGATGGAATTATTAAGAATAATGCAGAAAAAGCAGCATATTATGCAAATAAGACACTTAGAAAAGTACAGAAAAAAATTGGTTTTCCAGAAAGAATTCGTTAGGAGAGAAAAGGGAAATGGACATCATTGAGATTTTAAAAGTTATTGTCATTGGTATTGTAGAAGGAATTACAGAGTGGCTTCCAGTTAGCAGTACAGGACATATGATACTTGTAGAAAAATTTTGGCCACTCTCACAAAGTGAAGCCTTTATAGAAATGTTTAACGTTGTCATTCAGCTTGGTGCCATTATGGCTGTTGTCGTTTTATTTTTTCATAAATTAAACCCATTTTCACCAAGATACCAATCTCATGAGAAAAAAGAGGTTTGGAGTCTTTGGTTCAAAGTGTTGATTGCTACAGTACCAGCAGCAATTTTAGGATTATTATTTGATGATTGGCTCAATGAGAAATTTTATAATTTTGAAACTGTTGCATGCACATTAATTCTTTATGGTGTTTTATTTATCGTTGTTGAAAATTGGAATAAAACAAGAAGTACAAAGATTAGAGAATTTTATGCAATGTCATATCAAACTGCTTTATTAATCGGTGTGTTTCAAATTTTAGCATTGATTCCGGGAACATCTCGTTCTGGTGCTACGATTATTGGAGCAATGCTTCTTGGATGCTCTCGTTATATTGCAGCAGAATTTTCATTTTTCTTAGCAATTCCAGTTATGTTTGGAGCAAGTGCTTTAAAAATTGTAAAATTTGTGAAAGATACAGGAAGTTTTTTCTCTGGAACAGAGCTTACAATTTTAATCATTGGTATGGCAGTAGCCTTTGTAGTATCTTTACTTTGTATTAAATTCTTAATGAGTTTTGTAAAAGCACATGACTTTAAAATTTTTGGATATTATCGTATTGTGCTTGGGATTTTATTATTAGTTGTTTGGATAATGCCAATGTTTGCATAAAATTTTATAACGATAAAAAAGGGAACTGGATTTACAGTGCCCTTTTTTTGAGTAGTTTTAAAAATCAAAGGAAAAACAAATAGATAAAAGGAGAATGGGATGTATCAAATACTAATTGTAGATGATGAAAAAATAGAGCGTAGAGGAATTCGATTTCTATTAAAGAAAATGGGCATAGAATTAGAGATTTACGAAGCAGCAAATGGAAAAGAAGCACTAGAAATCTTGCAAGAAAAAGAAATAGACATTTTATGTACGGATGTTAAAATGCCTTTTATGAATGGGCTAGAATTGATCCAGCAAATCTTACCGAAAAAGCCAGAGCTTTGCGTTGTAATTTTTAGTGGATATAGTGAATTTGAATATGCGAAGCATGCCATACAATTAGGCGTATATAATTATATTTTAAAACCAGTCGATCCAAAAGAATTTGAAAAAACAATGAGTAAAATTATGAAAATATTGGATCATAGACAGCTTGATAGAGAATTAAAAGAAAAAGAACAAGATTTTATGAAAGAGCATATATTATATTCACTTGTTAATGGAATTTCTTTAGAGGTAATAGCAGAAAAAGTGAAGGGAGAGTGTCAAACAGCATTTTTGGAAGAGATAGATTGTTTGTTTCTAGTCGAATTTTCATCAGACTTCTTTGGTAAAGTAGGTCTCGATTTTCCGACTTTATTAAAGAAAGAAATTTCTTGGGAGTTTATGTACTTAAACTTGAATTTAAGACAATGTCTAATCTTTGCAAAAAAAGAAATGGAAATAACGCCGAAACAAGGAGCAGAACAGTTATATAATACGATAAGAAAGCAATGTGGAATGGAAGCATATATAGCAGCTTCTGACAAAAAGGAAAAAATAGAGGCTTTGGATAAAGAATTTGAAGCATTAGAATTATTAATGGAACAAAAGTTTTATCAACCAGAACAGCATATTTTTATGGAGCAAATGAAAGATAATGTAAATTTACTATCTCAGATTAATGATGATATGTTGTTAAAACAAATTCGCCAAGATCTTAGAATGAAAGATATTGAAGCATTAAAGGAGCATTTTAATCGTTTGTGTGAAAAGTATAGGAATAAGCAAAATTTTTCACAAGTATATATTAAGTTTATTTTTTCTAGCTTATTAAAAGATTTTTATAAAACATTACCAAAAGAAAAAGAGGGAACATTCAATCAAGACATTGATCGATTATATCGTGCAGAAAGATTTTCAGAAGTTATGGAAATTATTGGTTCAACGATTACATATTTAGAAGAAGAATTTTCAATGGTTTCTACTTCTTTACATAAAGAAGTAAATGAGGTTACAAAGTATATTGCGTTACATTATGGAGAAGAGATAGGGGTGGAACAACTTGCCGATGTCGTTCATATGACACCTAGTTATCTTAGTTATTTATTCAAAAAAGAAATGGGACAAAATTTAAGTAAGTATATTAAGTCATATCGTATGGAAAAGGCAAAGGAACAGTTAGAAAGCACTGAGGAAAAAATAGCAACGATTAGTTATCAAGTTGGATATACAAATGTATCCTATTTTTGTCAAAGTTTTCGAGAATACTTTGGAGTAAGTCCTCAGAAGTATCGAGATGGAGGCGGTCACAATGACACCGAATAAAAAGCATATGTTTCGGAAACGAATCAATCTTATTATAACAAGATTAAAAGATATGAAATTACGAAATAAGATTACACTAAATTATGTTTGTTTCGGACTAATTCCTCTTTTACTTATTGGTTCTTTTGCCATGCATCATGTACAAAATATTATGTTTGAGCAGGAGGCCGTTAGAAATCAAGATTATTTAAAACAAGCAATATTTGCAGTGAATGGGCAATTAAATGTTTATAATGCTTTGAGTGATTA
>JADIML010000178.1 GCA_017694765.1 Candidatus Scybalomonas excrementavium | reverse complement strand
TAAAAAGAATATAGCTATATTATAACAGAAAGGTTGAAAAAAGCCACGAATGAACCCGGATAAACCGCAGTTTATCCGAGTTGAATGTTTATAGTTGATAAAATGGGAGTTTTATTTTATACTTATAATACAGGCAGCATAGAAGATGTCTATTATTTTTATATAATCAGAATGACTCATTAAAAAGAATTTTCTGTCATAGAAAAAAGAGTTTTATGAATTCACATTTGTGTTTGAGAATACATATGAAATAACTGGAAAGGAGTAGAGAAATTGGAGAAGCATCAAATATGCAAAAAAGAAAAAGGCATAAGGAGAGGATATTCGGATAAAACAATGAATGAGATTGTTTTAAGTTTTGTATTAAAATTAGAGATTATTGCGACTATCCTTCTTGTTTTAATATATGTAGTTTTTAAAAGTTATAATATTATTTCTTCTGAAATTGAAACAATGAACGAAACATTGATAGAAACCAAGACGGGGATTCAAGTTCATGAGGAAATACAAGAAGAAACACAAAATTTATTTGTTGATGCCTATATTAATAGAATCAATAATATTAGTGCTATATTAAAGTTACATAAAAATAAAGTAATTACTTCAGATGAGTTAAAGGAACTTGCAGATTTTGAGAATGTTTCTAATATTTATATAGTCAATAATGAGGGCATTATTATACAGAGTAGCGATAAAAATTCGATAGGAATTGATTTTTATAAAAATTCAGAGCTAGCTACCTTTATTCCTCTTATTGAGAGTAAAGAGAATAGATATTACTGTGATTTTTCAAAAAAATCCATCATGACAGGAAATTCAATGGTGTATTTGATGATTCGAAATGAACCAGATAAGTTAGTACAAATAGAAATTGAACTATCTGCACTTCAAGAATATATTAATGGTACTAGTATTTCAGCCTATATAGAAGGAATTCCTACTAAGTGGGAAAAGACAATATTAGCAATGAATAGTTATACAGGAGAAGTAATTGCTATTACTAAAAATAATGAACAGACAATTGAAGGAGAGAATTTATTAGAGAAATTTAAAAAGGCTCAAAATGCTCCGAAAATTGTTACAATCAATAAAAAGTGGCAATTAGTAATAAGTGAACAAGTTTCTGATGATATATTACTCGTAGAATTCATATCATTTTTTAATATGATTTATGGGGTATTAATCGATAGTGCTGTTTTTGCATTGTGTGTTCTATTATTAAATATTTTTATATATTATGTTTTGATTAAAGTGTTAAAAAAATACGTGTTACAAGATATTATGAATATGAATGAAGATATACAAGTATTTATGTCTGGGAAAGATATTGAAATTCGAGATGCAAGCACAAAGGAACTATCAGAATTATCTAAGCAGTTGATAAGATTAAAAGAAGGTATTCACAACTCAAAGGAACAGATGAAACTTACTTTATCTTTACTAGGAAAAGATTTTACTGGTTATGAATATTATCCCGAATACAATCGTTTACAATATGCAGATAATTGTCTTGAGCTTACTGGTTGGACAGAAAGTGAGTTGGAAAAAGAGGTGAAGTTATTTTTTGAGCAAAATAAATCAAAATTTGGAGAAAATAAAAATGTTTCCACTCTCGTTCGTGTTGGTAATGAAAGGATTTTTAAATTAAATCGGTATATCACTCACAATTCTGTTTATGCAATTGCAGAAGATATTACAGATAAGGAAAATTTGAAAAAACAATTATTGTATTCTCAAGAAGAAAGTTACTTAGATAGTCTGACGAAATTATACAATCGAAGAAAGTTAGAATCTATGATTCAAGATATGAATAGAGAGCATGAAGTTTCAAAAGGTGTTATGATTTTATTGGATCTTGATAATTTTAAGAAGATTAATGATGAAAAAGGTCATGTTGAAGGTGATATTGTATTAATGAAGTTTTCCGATTTACTTCGTAAGAATTTTATAGAGTCAGATTTAAAAGTTCGTTTTGGAGGAGATGAATTTATTATTCTAATACCGTATGATATATCAGAAGACATCTTAATAAAGAAAATAGAACAATTTCTGGAGGATATGAGAGTAGCATTTCATCAATATCATGAGAGGTTTCAGCTTTCAGTCAGTATTGGGTGTGTTTATATAAGCCCTAAGTGTAGAAAGTTTGAAGATTTATATTATTATGCGGATGTAGCTATGTATACAGCGAAAAAGAATGGGAAAAACGGTTATTACATTATAAAAGATGATGAATCATAAAAAAATTGAATCAATAGTCGCAGAATTTGTTTGAATCAAATCTGCGACTATTCTTTTATATAAAATTTTAGTTTTAATCTTCAACTTTTCTAAGTGGAACAGCATTACCAGCTCTTCTTCGGTTTAAATCATTCTGAGCGGCATAATGCTTTTTCGTTGTATTGACATCTTTATGTCCTAATACATCAGCAACTAAATAAATATCAGATGTTTCTTCATATAGTCTCGTTCCATAAGTACTTCTTAGTTTATGAGGGGTAATTTTCTTTAGACTTGTAACAATGCTAGCGTATTTTTTCACTAAATTTTCTACAGAACGTACATTAATTCTTCGATTTTGCATAGAAAGAAAGAGAGCTTCCTCGTGTCCAGATTGGGCAATAATCCTCTCTCTTTGTTCTAAGTAAGGAAGTAAGGCAATATATACTTCATCGCCGAAGTAAATAATAGATTCTTCACCACCTTTTCTTAAAATTCGGATTCCATAATTTTCAGTATCCACATCGGATAAATTAAGACCGACACATTCTGATACACGTATTCCAGTTCCTAATAATAGCGTAAGAAGAGCTAAATCTCTTATTTTTGTCTTTTCATGATATTTCTTTTGAGATTTTGTTAATTTATCTCCAGATTCAACAGCATCTAATAACTTTACAATTTCATCTTGCTCTAAGCGAATAATCGCTTTTTCATGAATTTTTGGAGCATCTACAAGGCTTGGTGGATTATTTTGCAATAGTTGTTTTTTATAAAAATAACGATAGAAACTTCTTAGAGAAGATAACTTTCTAGATATTCCACGTTCATTGTTGATATATTCTTTTCCATCTTTTACATAATATTTTAAATATTCCATATATTCTTCAATATCCATTGGGGTAATTTCATCAAGAATAGAAATTGGAAATTCTTGCATCGTTTTATTTTTTAAAGATGGATTTGAAATCATTAAATATTCAAAAAATACTTTAAGATCGTACGCATAGGAAATTCTTGTTCGAGAAGAGGTCGTTTGCTCAATTCCTCGGAAAAATTGGGAGCAAAATTTTGGTAACTCTAGCAGCAGTTCTCGCAAACGAACTTGATTTTCTATGGCAATTTGTTTGTGATAATTTTGTTCCATATAAACTCCTTTCTACTACAATCACCTAATTAATAAATATGACGAAGAGGCCAGTCCTCCATATTCCCTTGTAAAATAGCATGAAACATACGCTCTTTAGAACCAGGATGTTCTTTATTTAATTGTTTTACAAGTTTTTTTGCATATTCTCGTTTGGAATGACCATCCATTGGACAAGTACTTGGAACAACTGGTAATTGCATTTTATTTCGAAATCCAATAATATCACTTTCATTGATATAAATAAGAGGACGGATTAATGTTAATTCAGAGCGTTCTAAATAAGTAACAGGAGAGAAGGTATGCCATCTTCCTTCAAAGAGCAATGACATAAGCATTGTTTCAATAAGATCATCTTTGTGATGAGCATATGCGATTTTATTGCAACCAAGTTCTTTAATTGTGTTATTTAAAGCACCTTTTCTCATTTTTGCGCATAGAGAGCAAGGATTTTTTTCTTTACGGTGTTCAAAAACAATATCAAAAATTTCTGTGTCTACCATATGATATTCCACATCTAATTGTTCGCATAATTGTTTTACTTTTGTAAAATCCATATCTGGCATACCTAAATCAATTGTGATTGCCTTAATGGTAAATGGATTTGGATAAAAATTTCTTAAATTTGCTAATGCATATAAGAGAGAAAGGCTGTCTTTACCACCAGAAATTCCAACAGCAATGACATCGTTTGGCTGAATCATTTGAAAATCATCAACTGCCTTTCGTGTATAACTTAATAACTTTTGTAATTTCATGAAAAACCTCCATTGTTAATCGATTGCCATAATTTTAACTCCCAAAGAGTACATAAGGCACACTTTGTTCTATATAGGAAAATTTTCTTAATGAGATATTCACAGAATAGAAAAAATGCGTGCTGTGCGAAGATGTGCACGGGATTTTATTTTACTAAATATAACTTATGATATTTATATATGTAAGGGATAAAATTTTATATAAGTTATAGTAGCATGATTCGTAATTGGAATCAATATGAGAATTAATTAGTTTACATAATAATGTTATGTAAACT
>JADIML010000177.1 GCA_017694765.1 Candidatus Scybalomonas excrementavium | reverse complement strand
AATTGGTGCTTCTAACTGTTTTGCTCTTTCTATCAATACTTCTTTTACTTCTATTGGATTATCATAAGAAATAATAGGAACTTTCTTCTTCATAATCCCAGCCTTTTCCTTCGCAATTTCTTCTAACGTATTTCCTAATAAATCCATATGATCATAACTAATAGAAGAAAACAGTACACAAATTGGTTTTTCTACTACATTCGTAGAGTCTAATCGACCTCCTAAGCCTGTCTCTAATAATACAAGATCGACTTGTTTTTTTGCGAACCATAAAAATGCAATGGCAGTTTCTATTTCAAATAATGTCGGATGAGCATATCCTTCTTGTTCCATCTCTTTTGCTTCTTTTGCAACTTCTGTCATCAACTCTTCCAATTCTTTTTGAGACATATAAATCCCATTCACTTGAAATTTTTCCAAATAAGTAAAAATTGTTGGAGAAATATATCTTCCACATTGATACCCTGCTTCTTCTAAAATAGCACTTAACATTGCTAATATAGAACCTTTTCCATTTGTTCCTGCAATATGCAAAACTGGCACACGATTTTGTGGATTTTTAAGCCTTCTTAATAACTCCTTCATTGTGTCCAATCCATACACGCTTCCTAATGTCTGTACCCTATCTATATATTGCTTTATTTCTTGTCCATTCATTCTATTGACCTCACTTCTATCAATGCAAACAAAATCGTTTCTTCTACCTTATCATAATCTCTATAATAAGAAAAGAAGAGATTCCAATATCCTTTGGCTCTCTTCTTCCTCCCTTTTTATATCCTTTTTTCAGAACGATTGATTCTTTTCAAAATGTTATATTGCTAAGATGTTAAGATGTTCCAGTAAAATCTTAATTCCTATTAAAATGAGAACAGCTCCTCCAAAAATCTCTGCCTTCGCTTTGTATTTCATTCCAAAAATATTGCCAATAAACACTCCACTAAATGCAATAATAAATGTGATGACCCCAATAATTGTAATGGATGAAATAATATTTACTTTTAAAAATGCAAACGTTACTCCAATTGCTAAGGCATCAATACTTGTAGCAATTGCTAATAAAACAAGTTCTTTATAATCTAGCTTCTCTAACTGCTGATTATAGGTATCTTTCTCTTCTTCTCTCGATTCTCGAATCATATTAAAACCTATCATTCCAAGAAGTACAAAAGCAATCCAGTGATCAATGCTTACAATATATCTTTGAAATTGTTTTCCTAACATCCATCCTATAAATGGCATAATAGCCTGAAAAACTCCAAAAAAACCAGCAATAATAGTTGTAAAACGATAGTTAATCTTTCTCATTTGTAGCCCTTTACAAATGGAAACTGCAAAAGCGTCCATTGCAAGACCAATTCCTATGAGAGAAACTTCAAATATTTGCATTCTACTCCTCCAATCGTATTTTTATCATACAATGTATCTATTGTATGGTATATCGTTTTATTCGTCAATGACTCTTTTTTATTTCTCTTTTAATTTTACATGTTGAATCGTTGGTGTGGCTTCTGTAATTGGTAAAATTTCACAATTCAACTCCTTTAACTGCCTAATCAATGGACGAAGAGCTTCAACCGTTCCATGCCGATCTCCTAAATCGTGCATTAATACAATACATGGATCTTTATGTTTTAAATCTTTTAAAATATTTTGATTCAGCTTTTCTGGAGATAAATCTTTATAAATCGCATCTTCACTAAGGGCATTCCAATCATAATAGGTAATTCCTTGTTCATCTAAATAGTGAATAAACTTCTTAATTGGTATTTTTATTTGTGAATTACTGCTTCCACCTGGAAATCGATAAATTGTTGGTTTTATTCCTGTTACATCCTCTAACAGCGTTTGCAATTTTTTTAAATCTTTTGAAAAATTTTCTACGGACTGATATATCTTTCCATAATCATGCTCATACGCATGCATTGCCAATGTATGTCCTTCCTCAACAATGGCTCGATAACGCTTTGCATATACTTCTCCTTCATATCCAACGACAAAAAAAGTGGCTTTCACATTTTCTTCTTTTAAAATCTTTAAAATTTCTTCTGTATATTTACTAGGTCCATCATCAAAAGTCAAATATACTTTTCGCTTCTCTTCTATCGTACTACTTTCTGCTCTCCCGTTACTAATCGACATGACTTCTTGCACAAAGCTATTTTGTATTTTTTGCTCCAACTGTTCTTTCCTTCCATTTTGATAAAAAGCTATGAGAAGTAATAGCACGAAACAGATTGTCAAGTGGTTTAAATGACGCCATCTCTTTTTTTTCATAAATCGCTTCCTTTTGCAACGCCTCTTTTTAGTAACTTATGATGAAAAAAGCTGCTTCATTCCCAAAAGACTTAAGAAAGGAGCTGTAAAAACAGCCCCTTTCTATTTTTCTAACACAATATGTTCTTATACTTCAAATAATAAATCACCATAACTTGGGAATGGCCAATATGTCTTATCCACTAACATTTCCAATCGATCGGCAGGTCGTCTTACATCTGACATAGAACGGAAGATAGAATGATAATAAAATTTCGCTTTTTCTTCCATTGTTCCTTCCATAGAATTTCCTTCCACACAGTTTGCATCTAACTGTCCAACTGCCGCATATAATTCTTTTAAATTTTCATTAATAGAACGGAGTAATTCTGATTGTACCGGTGCTTCTTCTCCAATTGCTTCTCTTACTGCAAGAATAGATTTTGCAAGAGATTCTTGATACTTCATAACAGCAGGAATAATCTGCTTTCTTACAATATTTAACATTGCAATTGCTTCAATATTGATTTTCTTTACATACTCTTCAAATAAAATTTCATGACGAGCTTCTAGTTCTGCTTTTGTATATACTTTATGCCGTTCAAATAATGCGATAGACTTTTCTGTAATAAGAGCATGAATACTATCTACCATGCTTTTTAAATGAGGCAATCCTCTTTTCTCTGCTTCTGCTACCCATTCATCTGTATATCCATTTCCATTAAAAATAACTCTCTTATGTTCAGATACTGTACGACGAATATAATCATGAATTGCGATAGCTTTATTATCTGCCTTTTCTATTTCATCTGCTGCCTCTGCTAATACATCTGCCACAATTGTATTTAATACAATATTTGGATCTGCTGTTGATTGGCTAGAACCAAGCATACGGAATTCAAACTTATTCCCTGTAAAGGCAAATGGAGATGTACGATTTCTATCAGTCGCATCTTTTAAAAACTCTGGTAATGTATTAACACCTGTCATTAATACATCTCCTTGTTTTGAAGTTGTAGCTTCACCAGTTGTATCTAACTGTTTAATGACATCTTCTAATTGTTCTCCAAGATAAATAGAGATAATCGCAGGTGGTGCTTCACTCGCTCCTAAACGATGATCATTTCCCGGTGTTGCAGTGGATACACGTAATAAATCTCCATGTAAGTCAACGGCTTTAATGATAACAGCTAAGAAAAATAAAAACTGTTCATTTTCATGAGGTGTAATTCCTGGTTCTAATAAATTATGACCATCGTTTGTTACGATAGACCAGTTATTATGCTTTCCTGAACCATTAATTCCTGCAAAAGGTTTTTCATGTAACATACAATGAAGTCCTTTGCTATCTGCGATACGCTTCATTGTTTCCATAATAAGCTGATTGTGATCCGTTGCAATATTACCTTCTTCATAAATTGGCGCTAATTCATGCTGAGCAGGAGCTACTTCATTATGTTGAGTCTTTGCAGTAATTCCAAGTTTCCAAAGTTCTATATTTAATTGTTCCATGAAATCTGCAATTCGATCTTTAATACTTCCATAATAATGATCATCGAGTTCTTGACCTTTTGGAGGCATTGCACCAAATAAAGTTCTACCTGTATAAATAATATCTTTTCTTTTTAAATATTTTTCTTTATCAATTAAGAAATATTCTTGTTCTGCTCCCACAGAAGCTGTTACTTTCTTCACATCTGTTTTTCCAAACAACGCAAGGCAACGGCGTGCTTGTTTATCCAATGCTTGCATGGAACGGAGCAATGGTGTCTTCTTATCCAATGCTTCCCCTGTATAAGAACAAAAAGCAGTTGGGATACATAAAATTCTTGCATTATCTGTTTCTTTAATAAATGCAGGCGATGTACAATCCCAAGTTGTATAACCTCTTGCTTCAAAAATAGCTCTAAGTCCACCAGATGGAAAAGATGAGGCATCGGATTCTCCTTTAATTAATTCTTTTCCAGAAAACTCCATCAATACTTTTCCGTCTCCGATTGGACTAATAAAAGCATCATGTTTTTCTGCTGTAATACCAGTCATTGGTTGAAACCAGTGGGTATAGTGTGTTGCACCTTTTTCAATTGCCCATTCTTTCATTTCATTTGCGACAACATCGGCGATTTCTGAATTAAGTTCACTTCCTGTTTCAATAGTTCTTCTTAATTCTTTGTAAACCGCTTTTGGAAGACGTGCTCGCATAACACTATCATTAAATACATTTTCTCCGAATATTTCTGAGATATTGATCTTTCCCTTCATTGTGACTTCCTTTCTTCTCAGTATTATAATTGCCTACTCTATATAATATGATATGAGGTTCAACGATTGCCTTGCCCCTTATAGATATGAAATCAATATACCAAAAAAGGGACAGTCTTGCAACTATCCCTTTTTTATTTTGATTGATGAATCAATTCATATTCTTTTACACAATAACTTTTTACATAGCAAGAATATCTTCTCTTACTTTATCTAATTCTTCTTTTGTTGGAATATATTGTAAACGGATCATTGGTAAACAAATTTCACAGCCAGCTGCTTTTAATATTTCTTCTACCTGTCCAATACTCTGTCCACCCCAGCCATAAGAACCAAAGGCAAACCCTTTTCTTCCTTTTGGAATAAGCCCTTTTAAATAGCATAGAAAGCCTGCAACAGTTGGCATCATATTATTATTAAGGGTTGGAGAACCAACAATAATATATTTCGTATCTAAAACTTCTGTTAAAATATCTGACATATGATTTTGTTTTAAATCAAAGAATTTAACCTGTACCCCTTTTTCTTTTAACGCCTCTGTGATTGTCTGTGCAATTGTTTCTGTAGAATGCCACATGCTATCAAATACAACGATTGCTTTTTCTTTCGCTTCGCATTTTGTCCACTCTTTATAAGCATCCATAATTTCTTTTACATGGCTTCTCCAAATAACACCATGACTACTTGCAATAATAGAAATATCAAGTCCTGCTGCAATATCAATTGCACCTGATGCCTGTCTGCTATAAGGCATAACAATATTCGCATAATACTTTCTTGCTTCTTCTAAAATGATATTTAAGTCTTCTTCATCATCAAATCTTCCACTGGAAGCATAATGTTGACCAAATGCATCATTTGAGAATAATATTTTTTCTTCTGGACAATATGTTACCATATTATCTGGCCAGTGAACCATTGGAGTTGGAACGAAAACTAAATTTCTACTTCCAAGGTTTAATGTTTCATTAGCACTTACAGCTTTGTATTTATGTTCTCCATAATGTGCCATAAGCCCCTTCATCCCAGCTGGTGAACTTGTTACAACCGTTGCATTTTTGCAGTATTGCATAATCTCAGGAAGAGCTCCAGAGTGATCCATCTCTACATGGTTTGATACAACATAATCAATTTTTTCTGGATCCACAACACTTCTTACTCTCTCTAATAACTCATGTGCAAATGGTGCTTTTACTGTATCAATTAATGTGATTTTTTCATCTATGATTAAATAAGCATTATAGGTAGCCCCACGATTTGTTGTATAACCATGAAAATTACGAACAGACCAATCAATAGCTCCAACCCAATAAACTCCCTTTGTTATCTCTACTGCCTTCATCTATCTTCCTCCTAGACATTATCTTGATATATACAAATCAATAACGATCTTAATTTTCAGAAAATAGTATACCTTTTTTATTTTTTTTAATCAATCCCCGAATTTATTTTTGGTATATTTATGAATAGATAGAAGAAAAATAATCTATTTTTTAACAATATATACTGTATTCGAAATGACACACTAAAAAATGAATTATGGAATATCCAAAAACAGACCTTTGTTTCCTACTTTTCTTATTCATATTTCCCACTAAATCACTCAGGATTGTTTTCACATCTTTTCAATTTTTACTGTTTAATATCTATTTATTTCTTTATCATATGCTGTCTTCCAGCATGGTCGATATAATAATTATCACGATAAATCAAATCCGATACTTTTATAAATGTATATCCTTGTTCTTTCAATCCTGTAATAACTGCTTCTAATGCATCTTTTGTGTATTTTGCACCATTATGAAGCAGTAAAATAGAACCATTTCCTAGATTTTTATGCTGTGTTACTGTTTGAATAATATTATCGACACCATAGTCTTTCCAATCTAGACTATCTACGTCCCATTGGATTGTATAGTATCCAGCCTCTTTCGCCGTTTTTACCAATGCTTCATTATAATCACCATAAGGTGCTCGAAATAAATCAATTTCTTTTCCAATAACAGATTTAATCTTATCAAAACACCCTTGTAATTCCTTTCGATTCTCTTCTTCGGAAAGTCTAGTCATATGTTTATGATGATCACCATGACTTCCTAATTCGTGTCCTTTCGCATCCAATTTCTTAATCGCCTCTGGATATTGAGAAACCCAATCCCCTGTTACAAAAAAGGTTGCTTTAACATCCTGTCTTTCTAAAATATCTAAAATATCATCTAAATCTTCATCTCCCCATGCAGAATCAAAGGTCATACTCACTACCTTTTCGTCAGTTTCCACACTATAAATAGGCAATATATGATCTTTCGTCGGATTAATAACAGAGATATTTTCCTTTGTAACTTGAACCATACCACTTATTCCTGCTACAAGTAAAAATAGCCACATAAGATATTTACTTTTTCTTCGAATCACTTGTAAAACTTCTTGATATTTTCGCAATCTAAAACTCCCGTATCATTATCATTAGTATATGTATGTGATAGAAAAAGCAAATATCCCATAAAGAAGAAAATAAATCTTATTTCATTTAGCACCTTTCATATGACGTTCCAACCTTTATTA
>JADIML010000176.1 GCA_017694765.1 Candidatus Scybalomonas excrementavium | reverse complement strand
GGTTAAAGCAGGGGTTAGAACAAGGATTAGAACAAGGATTAGAACAAGGATTAGAACAAGGATTAGAACAAGGATTAGCAGAGGGGCGTGCAGAAGGAATTGTAGAGGGATTTCATTTAACGGAAGTAATATTTAAAATGTTAAAGGAAGGAAAAGAAGTAGAAGAAATTGCAAAGACTTGTGGAGTTGATAAAAAAGAAGTTGAAAAAATGATAGAAATAGCAAAAATTTTAGCAAATTGATTGAGTTATAAAAGAAAAGAGGCATCAACGAAAAAGATGTCTCTTTGTTATTTTAAAAAAGTATTATATTGTTTGGAGGCGTTACATGAAAGCACAGAGATATTTGATTTTAGATGGAATACGAGGATTTGCCATTCTCAATATGATACTATATCATGCAATTTGGGATCTCGTTTATTTATTTGAATTTAAGTGGGATTGGTATCATTCTTATGGAAGTTTTTTATGGCAGCAAGGGATATGTTGGACCTTTATTTTTCTATCAGGATTTTGTCAGCCTTTTGGTCATAAAAAGCTACAAAGAGCAATCTATGTTTTAGGGGCTGGTTTCTTCATATCGATCGTTACATGGATTTTTATGCCAGAAAGTCGAGTTCAATTTGGAATTTTGACTTTGCTTGGTTCTTGTATGTTGCTAATGTATTTTTTCGATAAACCGTTAAAAGCATGGAATTCAAAAATAGGATTATTACTGAGTCTATTCCTTTTTGTTATGACAAGAAATGTGAATCATGGATTTCTTGGATTTGGTAGATGGAATGTATTTCCATTACCAGATTCTTGGTATCATAATCTTATTACCACCTATTTTGGATTTCCGATGATAGGTTTTTCTTCAACGGATTACTTTTCTTTCATACCATGGTGTTTTTTATTTTTATCTGGATACTTTACCCAACATATTTTTGTAGAAAGAAATTGGTTACAATACTTAAAACCACAAAAAGTGAAACCATTAGAATGGATCGGACAACATTCCTTGTTAATCTATTTGTTACATCAGCCGATTATTTATTGTGTGCTAAATATGATTGTGTATGGTTTTCGTATTCATAAAGTGATATAGAAGATATTTTTAAACAGTACCTATGCACTTGCTGATAAAGAGCCTATGATAGAATCAACTGCTAAATTTGATTCCGTTTTCGCCATTCCAATGGAGAAATAGACATGATATTTTTAAAAGCACGAGAAAAATGGAATTGATTGTGGTACCCAACAAGGTGTGCAATTTGTATAATTGGCATTTTTGTATCCCGAAGAAGTTCACAAGCTTTATTCATTCGATATTGAATGAGAAATTCTTGTGGGCTTTTTTTCGTAGCATTTTTGAACATTTTACTAAAATAACTGCGATTCAGATTGACATGCGTTGCCATATCTTCGATAGTAATTTCATTCATATAATAATTTTCTATGTAATCAACAGTTGACTGAATATAAAAATCTAAAAGGTTATTTTTCGGTAGTTGCTTTGCATTTTTTGAGCTTTCGATTAAAGCAGCAAAAAATAGATAGGTTCGACCTACAATTTCAACGGGTAATAAATTAGGGGTATCTACGATGTATCGAAGCTGATCAAAAAGTTTCTGATACCCATTTTCTGAAGAAGCATTATAGATAGGATTTGCAGTAGTAAGTCCAGCTTGATGAAGATACTCTTGTGCTTTCATACCATCAAATTCAATCCACATATATTCCCAAGGTTCTTTGGAGTCAGCATAATAATGAACGAGGCGATTTGGCTCAATGAGAAATGCCTGTCCAGCATGAAGGGTATAAGAGAGACTTTGGTTTCGATAGCTAGTACGATACGTGCCAGTTCCTGAAAGAATACAGTGAATGAGATAATGATTTCTCATACCGGGACCAAATGTATGGTATGGCTCACAATGTTCATATCCATATTGGTAGATTGTGATATCAAAATAGTCTTTATTTAAAAAAAGATAGTTTTTCATAAAAGCCTCCCAAATAGTATTTTCTCAAATATATACCATTTTGTGTGGTAATGTCAAGATAGAGATAAAAAACAAAATAATGGTATGTAAATGGTAAAATGAAACTATGTACGGAATGAAGATGTAGTGATAAAATCAATGATATAAAAGACACGGATAGCTTATAAAAATAGAATAAGAATTGAAAAAAATGTTGATTTTACTAGGGTAATAGTATAATGATACTTTAAAATCAATAAGATGATTATAAAATCATATAAGAGATTATTCTGAAAAATATAAGGGAATCATGTGTAATTTATAGAAAGAAAAAACAAACAAAAAGGTATGAAAAGAGAGATAGTTTTTGTGGCTACTCTATTATTTTAAGGAGGAAACAATATGAGAGTCAAAAAAATGGCAGCCATTGCATTGGCAACAATGATGGCAATGACAACACTTGCTGGTTGTGGTGGAAATGCAAGTGAAAAAGGAACATCAGCAGGAGGGAATACATCCGAAGCTACAAGTGGTGAAGCAGAAAAAGTGACATTAAAAGTATGGGCTCCACAAGAAGACCAAGTAAAATCAGACAAATATGAACAAGGATATTTAAAAGCACTTTGTGATAAGTTCAATGCAGAACATCCAGAATGGGATATTACATTTGAATACGGGGTTATGTCAGAAGCAGATGTGTCAGACAATCTTACAAAAGACTTAGAAGAAGGAGCAGATGTGTTCTTATATCCAAATGATGTGATTCCAAAATTAGTAGAAGCAGGAGCAATTGCAAAACTAGGTGGAACTGCCGTAGAAGAGATGAAAGCACATAATAGCGAATCTATGGTTGGGTCTGTAACATATCAAGATGGTGTATATGGCTTCCCATTTACACCAAACACATACTTCTTATTCTATGATAAAAGCAAATTTACAGAAGAAGAAGTAAAAAGTCTTGATACAATGATGGCAAAAGACCTTGGAGAAGGTGTTCACAACTTTGCATTTGACTTAGATAACAGTTGGTATTTACCAGCATTTTTCTATGCAGCAGGTGGAGAATTATTTGGGCCAAATGGAGATGATGAAGCAGCAGGTACAACATTTGGACAATATCCACAAGTAACAGAATATTTAATTGGTTTATTTGAAAATGAAAAATTCTTCCTAGAGGATACAGGAGCTTCTATTGCAAAGTTTAGAGAAGGAACACTTGGAGCTTATGTGTCTGGTTCTTGGGATGCAACAGCAATTCGAGAAGGATTAGGAGAAAACTTTGGCGTAACAAAACTTCCAACTGTAAATATTGATGGAAAAGATTCTCAGTTGTATTCTTTTGCTGGAAGTAAAGCAGTTGGTGTTAATCCAACATCAAAACATATGGCTGCTGCTGTAGCACTTGCATCTTATTTAGCAGGAGAAGAAGCACAAACTGTTCGTTTTGAAGAAAGAAATATTAC
>JADIML010000175.1 GCA_017694765.1 Candidatus Scybalomonas excrementavium | reverse complement strand
ACTATATACAGATAAAGACTTGCACGATATATTATAATTTTTGTGTTAAGCAACTTCCTCTTCTAACACAATATATAAATCAGGACAGCTTAGAACCATTCTCTAAACTGCCCGTATGAATGACTTGTCATATCACATATTATTTTGCGAAACAAACTGGACCAGAACCAATTTCTACTACATAAAAGTCTGCTTGGTATCCAATTTTTTCTTCGTATTCTTTGCCAACATTTTTAACAAAAGCATCTATTTGATCAGCTTTTACGATGCTAACTGCACGACCGCCAAATCCTGCTCCTGTCATACGCGCTCCAACGACACCTTCTTGTTTCCAAGCCGCTTCTACAAGAGCATCTAATTCTTTTCCTGTTACTTCATAATCATCTCGTAAAGAAATATGAGACTCATTCATTAACTGTCCAAATAGTGTTAAATCATGATTTTTTAATGCTTCCACAGCTTTTACTGTTCTTTGATTTTCATAAACGGCATGTTTTGCACGTCTTACACGAATTGGATCTTTAATTTCTTCTTTTATGGCTTCAAACTCTTCTTCTGTTAATTCACCAAGTGCTTTGATATCTTTTACTTTTTGAATTTCAGCTAAAGCAGTTTCACATTCCTGTCTTCTTTCATTATATTTGGACTCACCTAATCCACGCTTTTTATTCGTATTCATAATGACAATTTTAGCCCCATCTAGCTCTACTGGCGCATATTGGTATTCTAATGTAGCAGTATCTAAATAAATAGCATGGTCCTTTTTCCCCATAGCAATGGCAAATTGATCCATAATTCCACAATTAACCCCGACAAATTTATTTTCTGCATATTGGCTATAAAGAGCTGCCTTTACCATATCTACTTCTTGGAATCCGTATAAATCAATTAAAATTTTACTTGTAAGAACTTCTAAAGATGCAGAAGAAGAAAGTCCAGAACCATTTGGAATTGTTCCAACACAAGCAAAATCAAATCCTTCTGTTACTTCATATCCATGTTCTTTAAAAGCCCAAATAACTGCCTTTGGATAGTTAATCCAGTTTTCTTCTTTTCTATAAACTAAATCGTCAAGAGATGTTTCCATCACTCCAAATTTATCAAAATTTTGAGAATAAAAACGAAGCTTTCTATCCTTTCTTTTTCTTACAATACCATATGTACCGATGGTTAATGCACATGGAAATACATGCCCTCCATTATAATCGGTATGTTCTCCAATTAGGTTTACTCGTCCCGGTGCAAAGAAAGTATAAATTTCTCCACCTTCTCCAAAATTTGCTACAAAACTTTCCATTAACTGTTGTTGCATTTTCATACCCTCCATATCTGTTCTTTTTGTTTGCTACTAAGAGTCTTGCTTCCTTTTTCTATTTCTTAGAACCATACTCTAACAGTTATTTATTCTATATTTTTTGTTTTAATACAGTTTTTATGTTTTTATTATACTTTCATTTTCCTTGCCTGTAAATACCTAACTTTTATATTTTTTACATTTTTCATCTATGATGTTCTTGCTATCAAAAAGAGCTTCCTAACACATCTCATATTACTTTTGCCACAGTGTTTTCTTCTATCGATCATACATTATTTTTAACACGATATTTTGTCCATGATCTCCAAAACATTCTCCAAATAAATTGACACCTCCTTTATATTTTGCATCTTCTTTTACTCCAATTCGAATAGAAATAAAATCTTGCTTCTCTAATTGATATTCATGAATCGTTGCAGGATTCGATAATATCCCATCTAAAAAAGAACCTTCTTCTGTTACCCTCCATGTCTTTAACTTGCCATACTGACTATTTTTATCTGGCCACCAAGATGGGTTTCTTTTTCCCCTTCTTCCCCCAAAATCACTTGGACATTCCCAAGTTCCAATTTCAACCCCATTCATCCACATCGTAATATCAGAACGCCAATCTAGGTCATATTCATGGGTTTCTGAACATAATTCTGCTGAAATTTCTATGGCTTTGGCTACTTTTGTTTTTAAAATCGTATTTGGGAAGCGATATTCTACATATCCAGCATCTCCAAACCATAATAGTTGTGCTTCATGTCTGTTTGGATTATAAAAACATCTCGGCTCATCTTCTTCATCAATTAACCCATTTTCACTAACAATCCCACATGTTGGAACTACATGATAGTCGACAAAATTTCCAATCGGCATTTTAATGACTTCTGTTTGCTGTTTTAAATCTTCCTCAGAAAATAAAATAATTTGTAACTTTTCTACTCCCTTATAACATAGTTTTTTTGAACCTCGAATACCCGGCAGTAGTTTTGTTCCTATAAGTTCTGCCTCTTCTAATGCCTTCACATGAACGGCTGCTGATGATGTTGGAATCTTTAACTTTTCTGCAATCTCATTAATATTTAGCTCATATTTACAAAGCAATTTCAAAATTTTTATTCGAACTTCTGATGACAATGCTTTTCCTATTTTCACTAATTTCTCTTCATTATCAAGAGAGAACATTTCTTCTTTTTGTAACATATAACTTTTAACCTCTCAATCTCTACAAATATTTCTTCTCTTTATTCTAGGTATTTTATCCTTTTTATTCATTTTCCATATATTGGATATTCTTATTGTTTTCCTATCTATTTGTTTTATTATAACATAAACTTTATCTCATATATTCTTCTTTATCTATTTCTATCATTTCTTATATAATTCTTTCTTTTATACTTCTTTTTTCATAAATCTATTTTTTCATAAACTTACATATTTACTTAAATTTTACTATTTTTCTTCGTCGCCTTGACTATCTAACTGAAAAAACTTATTATAGATAATACGAATTATTTTTATATGGTGAAAGCTAACTTTTAGACTTTCCAAAAGAAATTTAAATAAATTTTTATATTTTATTTACATTTACTATAACATCAAACGATAAGTAATACTATATACTAAGGAGTATCATTATGACAAAATTTAAGAATTTATCCAAGTCATGGTATAAGTTAGGAGTATTCCTGTTTTTTCTTTGTATTCCTTTCTTAGTGCCAAGTTCAGCCAGCGCTAATCCTGGTGACAATCTTGATGTTTATTTCATGTATGTTGGTCAAGGAGATGGTGCATTACTAGAAAGTAATGGAAAATATATGTTAATCGACTGTGGTCCTCGTTCTCATGAATCTGAAACTTTAGCATTTTTAAAGGAAATTGGTGTAGAAGAATTAGAATATGCCATTGTAACTCATGGTCATCACGATCATGCTGGAGGATTTATGGGGATTTTGCCAGAGATTCCTGTGAAAAAATTGTTTTTACCAAACCAAGCTCCTCCCGAATCTGCAAAATATAGCTTTAATTTTTATAAAGAGTTTCGAAACATGTTAGCAGAACAAAACATAGAACCAGTTCGCCCACAACCAGGTGAAGTAATCTATTTTGGAACAACTAAGATTACATTTTTAGCTCCAAGAAGAGATAACTATGATTCCTATAACAATTCATCCATTGTAGTAAAGATTGAAAATGGTGATAATAGCTTTCTTTTTACTGGAGATGCAGAAATAGAGTCTGAGAAAGAAATGCTTTCTTCTTATGGCTCAAAACTAAAATCTGATGTATTAAAAGTTGGACACCATAGTTCATGGACTTCTACAAGTCCTAAATTTTTAGAAGCTGTCGATCCTTCTTTTTCTGTCATTTCTTGTGGTATCGATAATACAGCTGGATTTCCGAGAAAACGTACTTTAAAATATTTAAAAGCAACGAATGTGTATCGTACTGATCTTCTAGGAACCATTCATTTTCATAGTGATGGAACAACCATTACTGTTGATAAAAAAGCTAGCCAAAAAGCTAGTGTGGACGCTACAACTGGTGAATTAAAAAATATCTATAACACAAAGGTAACAAGTAATATACCAGAAATTTCTCTTATGAAATCCTCTGAAAAGGCAGAAGATTACTTATACCTTACAGAACCTGTAACTTTGAATTTTTCTGCGGAATTTGGTGTAACACGAAGAACTACTATCAAATATAAACTTGTTGCTGAAGGAAAAAGTTACAAAACTGGAAAATGGGTCAATCGTTCTCAAGTAACAATTCCTGATAACTTCAAAGGCGCTGTTTATGTTCGATACGCAAATACAACAGGAGATGTACTCATTCGTAAAACAAATGAATTCGTTGTAGATACAAAAGCTGTCAATAGTGTTACTATCATCAGTGAGCCTCAAGTTTCTTTCTACTCTGTAGATGAAACTATTCCAGATACTACGATTACAGCTCAAAAACAGTTAAATATAGGTATTTATGCTGATTTTGGTGCTTCTGGTCTCTCATCTATTGAATATCAGCTTGTAGAGAGTGGACAAGAATTTAATCCACTGTCAAAATGGCAATATTCTAATGAATGTAATATCAATGGCCCATTTGATGGATATGTATATGCAAGATTTACAGATAAAGCTGGAAACTCTGCTATTTATCGTTCTCAACACATAATTGTAGAAGGTGCTGAAATAATAGAAGATATGAATAATGAGGGCATAACACAATAATCCATCTTATTCCATCCTATATGATAAAAAACAAAAATACGTATTGTTTAAAATTTTCTCTTCTAAACAATACGTATTTTTTTACTTTTTTATAAGAAAAATGTTACTCTATCCTATCAGAAATATATGTTCTATATATACTTTCCTGTCAACGCCCCCTCACCTAAAGGTAATGGGCTTGTAACTGCAAAGTCGTAGTAAACTTATGCCTCGACTTTTAACCTCCGATAGGACTTATATAAGCTGCATTAACCTTTATTACTATCGATTGTTTCTGTTTCCCTTTGTAAACGAATTTCTGCTTAAGGTCATACTGTGGCTTCTTGAACAATGGTTTTATCCATTCTTTCTATTTTAAAGGAAGTGGTTCCTGCCTAAAACAAACGAAAGGATTTTATTTATGAAACAAAAAGAGTCTTCTTTCGTTTACAATTTTCTCTACAAGAAATACATTCATTTTTCATGCAAGTAATATTATCTTCATTTAAATAAAATCTATCTTTCCCATGTCGCTTTGCCACATACATAGCTGCATCTGCACAATGATATAGTTCTTCATAAGATTGAGTTGTTTCATCCATAAATGCCATTCCAATACTAACTGATATCTTTTGCTCCATATAATAAGATTGTAATTCTTTTCTACATGCATCTAGAAAATTTCTCATCTTTGTTTCCAAAATACTTGTTTCTATTTTATTTGGCATGAATACAAGAAATTCATCTCCTCCAATTCTTGCTTTCAGATCAGAACTTCGAAATTGGACTGTTAATATATTCGCAAATTTTTTCAGTAATAAATCTCCTTCTGGATGTCCCTTTTGATCATTCACTTTCTTAAAGTTATCCAAATCCATAAGAAGCATAACCCCTTTTGTATTCCCCTCTTTCATCCAAGTATCAATTAATTCCTTTACTTTACTCCTATTATAAAGACCAGTTAAAATGTCTTTGGAAGCTCTTTCATTTGCTTTATTTAATTCATCAAACAATTTCTCTTGTTCCTTTTTTTCCTCTGAAATATCTCGAATAATTGCATAAAAAGCATCTTTTGAAATCATACGTTGAATTTTTAAATATCTTCCACTCTTTGTAACAACAATTTCTCCTTCTAACTCTTGTGTAATCTCACATGTTTTTATTCTTTCACTTTCATCAAAAAATTTATCCAGTATCATTTGCTTACATTCTTCAGGACTCATTTCAAACATACTTGGTAAATTATTAGAATAAAAAATTTGATGTAAGTCTGTATAGTATTCATATGTAGCAAAATTCTTTCCCATCATAGACACAATTTTAGATAGACGTTCTGATTTACTCTCCATAACACTTGCCCACTTATTTAGTCCCTCAGACATTTTATATAACTCTGTTCTTTTTTTCACGTGGAATCGAACTTCATTATTCCCTCCTACAAATTCATTCACACCTTTTACGAGACTCTCAATATCTTTTAAAATAAAGGAATCCATTAATTTATATAAAAAACAAACAATTACCATCATAAGAATTAAAATAATAATACTAATCATAAAAATATATGTAGTGGAAGAACGATGGATTTCTTGTACATCTGCTAATAAAACTATAATATTACTCTCAAATTTCTCTGCCACCACTAATTTATCAGCATCATTTACTTTTATTTTTCCTGGATGATCCACATATTTTTTTAATATCTCTACGCCATCTTTACTATTTGTTGTATCTTCTACTTTTATATATTTACCAATATTTCTTGAATTAGCTACGATTTCTCCTGTTTCCAAATCCATTACAAAAATATTAACATAATCTCTTATTGGCATTGAGCTAATTGCAGATTCAATATTAGTAGCCTTATTATAATTCGACAATGCACTTGGATCGACAGTAATTTGGATCATTCCTTTGTCTCCACTCTCAGGCTTAACCCCTATATATATCATTTGACTATTATTACCAATATTATATCCCATCATTTTAATATAATATTCATCTTTATTATCACTTTCAATCAATGGTATAAACTCTTTTAATTGTTTTCTTTTATAGAAATCTATTCCTAGAGAATTCTTATCGCTACTACTTTCAATAATCCCATTTTCATCTATAATATGAATATCTTCTATTTCTAATTTTTGAGCCAGCTCCTTTAATTCCTTCGTTGATATTTCTTTCATTGTCTTATCAATTATATATGCTAAACTCTCTGCTCGATTCAAATAATCATTTTGAAATAATACTCTTGCTTCTTCATCCTTTTCTTTATTTGATTTTAATATGGATATAACTTGTTCTGTTATCCCCTCTAACACTTTCCTTTCTGAAATTTCTTTTCTAGAATTATTAATGACATAAAACAAACCAATTAGTATGAGACTAGAAATAGCCATAATCATTATGATATATCTACTTATTAGTTTTCTCATATAATTCCTCCTGCACTTTTTCTCTTCTTAATCTTTAATCCTCTATACTTTAAAAATAAATTTCCTCTACTGCGACTATAGCGACTATACATTCTTCGCACATCATGTATTTTTTATATTCTACAAATTTCTTTTCATTTTCAGAACACAAAAAAAGAACCAATCACTAGATTGATTCTTCAAGAGGCGACTAACGGATTTGAACCGATGATCAGGGAGTTGCAGTCCCATGCCTTACCACTTGGCTAAGTCGCCATAATGACTCCAAGGGGATTTGAACCCCTGTTACCGCCGTGAAAGGGCGGTGTCTTAACCACTTGACCATGGAGCCTTATAAAATTTTAAACATTAATCCTCATTCGGATTAAAACTCCCCCTGTTGGACTTGAACCAACGACACTGCGGTTAACAGCCGCATGCTCTACCGACTGAGCTAAGGAGGAATACTTAAGATATATTCTACCATATATTACTCATTTGTCAAGCAGATTATACCTTCAAAACTACACATAGCTTATATCTTAGATACTCTTAACGATTCTTTGATTCTGTCAATCGAATTTACTTAAGAAGTTCTATCTCACTTCGCTTCGATAGAACGACCTACGACTTTATCTTCTGACCTTTTTTCTAAGAAGTTCTATTTCGCTTCACTCAATAGAACGACCTAAAACCTAAGCTCTGCCTATCGCTTCGCTCTGTCAATCGCTAAGTTTTTAGGTCAAGCCCTCGACCTATTAGTATCGGTCAGCTACACATGTTACCATGCTTCCACCTCCGACCTATCAACCTTGTCGTCTTCAAGGGGTCTTACTAGCTTACGCTATGGGAAATCTCATCTTGAGGGGGGCTTCACGCTTAGATGCCTTCAGCGTTTATCCCTTCCCGACTTGGCTACTCTGCCATGCAC
>JADIML010000016.1 GCA_017694765.1 Candidatus Scybalomonas excrementavium | reverse complement strand
TAATAATATTATGTAAACTAATAGGTTTCCGATCTATTTCATAAAAGAAAAGCTACGGATAGAGGAGAGCAAAAGAAAAGGAAACCAAGTACTTACTTTTTGAGGTACTTGATTTCCTTTTGTAACAAGTTTGGATATTTCGTTAATATATTTGTAGTTTCAATGTTTCTTATTCTTCGCCTTGTAAAGAATGTAAAAGAGCATCTTTTAATTCCATCAGTTGTTCTCTTGTGTTTTCTTTTAAAGCAGAACGAATGCTTACAACTGGTTGTAATACTTCCATGTTTTTCATAGATTCAATCATTGCGAGAATCTGACGATTTGCTGTTGGAGCCCATGAACCATTATCCATTAATCCAACGGTACGATTTTGAAGATTTAATGCCTGCATATCATGTAAGAAGTTAAACATCGCTGGATAAATAGAACCATTATACGTTGGAGCAGCGATCACGATATGGCTACAACGGAATACTTCCTCAATTAAAGTGGAAACATGAGTATTAGATACATCATGTACCACAATGTTTTTAATACCTGATTCTGCTAATTCATTGGCTAAAATATTGATAGCATTTTCTGTATCTCCATACATAGAGCCGTAAAAGAGAGCAACAGATTGTTCTTCTGGAGTATACGTGCTCCATTTATTATATTTATCTAATAAATATTCAATATTTGTACGCCATACTGGACCATGTAATGGACAAATGATACGGACTTCTAAGTTGGCTACTTTTTTAATAGCATTTTGAACTTGCATACCATATTTACCAACAATATTTCCGTAATAACGTCTATAATCAGATAACCATTCAGAATTGAAATCGATTTCATCATTAAATAAGTTTCCATTTAATGCTCCAAAGCTACCAAAGGCATCAGCAGAGAAGAGAATTCCTTCTTTTTCTTCATAAGTCATCATGACTTCTGGCCAGTGAACCATAGGTGTCATATAGAAACGAAGAGTATGTTCTCCTAAAGAGATACTTTCATTTTCTTTTACAATTATTATATTGTTATCAATATCCATATCATAAAATTGTTTGATTAAGTCAATCGTTTTGGCATTTCCAACAATTTTCATATCTGGATATCGGATTAATAAATCTTCTATATTGGAGCAGTGGTCAGGTTCCATATGATTTACAATTAAATAATCAACGGCTCTACCATTTAAAGTATGTGTGATATTTTCTAAAAATTGACGTGAGATAGAAGAGTCGACAGTATCTAATAAAGCGACTTTTTCATCCATAATTAGATAGGAGTTGTAAGTGATACCACGTGGGATTGGAAATAGATTTTCAAAGAGTCCAAGACGTCTATCATAGCCTCCTACCCAAGTGATCTGATTTGTTATCTTGCGTGTGCAATACATATGTTATTCTCCTTTTGTTTAAAAATTTTATAATTCTTGTTTTGTTAATCGTGATGTGATAAAGTCCCAGTTAATGATAGAAAACCATTGTTCAATGTAATCATTTCTGAGATTTTGATATTGTAAATAATAGGCATGTTCCCAGACATCCAAAGGCAGCAGTGGATACAAACCTATGGAAAGGGGATTATCTCGATTTGGTAAAGAAATAATTTGTAACATACCTTTTGCATCTATAACAAGCCATGCAAAACCAGAACCAAATAGCCTCATTCCGGTTGTTTTCATTTGTTCTTTCCACATTTCTTCAGAACCAAAAACCTCTCGTATAAACGAAGGGATACGTTGCTTCTTTGGACTTAACGTGGCAAAATATAAATCATGGTTATAAACGCCACCACCTTGTCTGCGAACTTCTGTTTGTAATTCCTTTGGAAGCTCAGATAAGCGAGAGAGTAATTGATTCAGTGTCCATGTATGGTATTCAGGATATGGCTTTAAGGCCATATTTAACTGATCAATGTAGTTTTTAAAATGCTTATCATGATGAAAATATAAAGTTTCTTCATCGAGATATGGTTCTAAAGCATTATATGAATATGGTAAATCAGGCAATACAAATGGATAATGTTTCGTAGAAAGCATAATAAATCCTCCTAAAATTAATAAAATATAAAAAATATCTTATATAAATTTGGTATATAAATATTAAAAACAAGCATTGTTCATTATTATAATTATATACATTTATCAGAGAGGTTGCTTTAACAATCTAATTTATCATATTGTTATCATATTTGCATAAAATTCAATTCATTCGTTGGCTTGTTAAATTTACATAACTATAAAAATTTAGTATTATCTAATTATATCTATTATAACATAGTTCTAATAGGATACAATACAGGAAGAAAAAAGTTATTGTATATTTTTTAGTACATAAATCTAAGTTTTTCTATACAAATAAGATAAACTATAAGGTCATAGACAGCTTGACATGTTACAACATCAATTATTTTCCATATAGAATTATACAACTAATAAATACTATATGCAAATAGAAACTAAATGCAAACACCCATTAAGAATAAAATGATTTAAAGGCTCTTTATTCTGATAAAAACATCCAACTATTCGTTAAAGTTGCATTTTGCGAATAGTTGTATGTTGCTTTTTCCACTTCTCTTTTCCAAGTTAAATATCGATTTCTTATATCAGTTTCTAATTTCTTTTATACACATAAAAAGAATCCCTAAAATAGTTTTCAGAGATTCTTTTTATGTTTAAATACTCAAAATGAATAAAATTCTATTATTTACTATCTTCTTTATGATTTAACATTTCTTCCATTGTATGCCATCCAAGCACCGCACATTTTACACGAGCTGGCATATGAGAAATATCTTTTAATGCAGAGGCTTCCTCTAATTGTTCTAATTCTTCATCCGTAATTTGACCTTGAATCATGCGTAAAAACATATCTGCAAGTTGTAATGCCTCTGATTTACTTTTACCAATAATTAAATCAAGCATAATATCTGCAGATGCCTGTGAAATGGCACATCCACTTCCTTGAAAGGCACCATCTACAATTGTATCATTTTCTACTTTTAATTTTAGGAAAATATCATCTCCACAACTTGGATTGACACCTTCTAAAACAAGGTTGGCATCCTCTAATTCATGTTTATGGTACGGATGCATATTATGCTCAAGTAAGATTTCATTATATAATGCTCTATTGTCCATATCCCATTTTTCTCCTTATTTGTGATAAACTTTCGACAAATTTTTCAATGTCTTCTTGTGTATTATAAAAGGCAATGCTTGCTCTAGTTGTAGATGAGACTTTTAAGTAATCCATTAATGGCTGGGCACAGTGGTGACCGGCACGCACAGCAATTTGATCAAAATCCAAAATGGAAGATACATCATGAGGGTGAACGCCGTCTAAAGTAAATGTAAGGATTCCACAATGTTCATCGGCGTTTTTAGAGCCAATCATATGCACCCCTTCAATCTCCTTCATTTTTTCCAATGCAAACGCTGTTAAAGCGTGTTCTCGCTCTTGAATCGCATCGAAACCAACAGATTGAATATAGGCAATAGCTACTCCAAGGGCAACAGCTCCTCCAGCATTTCCTGTACCCGCTTCAAATTTATAAGGAAGCTCTGCATATTTTGCCCCATGAATGGTAACGGATTCAATCATTTCTCCACCTACTAAAAATGGAGGCATTTCTTTTAATAGTGATTCCTTTCCATATAAAACGCCAATACCCATTGGAGCAAGCATTTTATGACCAGAAAATACAATAAAATCAACATCTAATTTCTGAACATCAATCGGAACATGTAAAGCACTTTGTGCGCAATCCATTACAACAACAGCTCCTCGTTCATGTGCCATAGAAATAATCGTTTCCACAGGATTAATACGTCCAAATACGTTTGATATATGAGCAATCGCGACTAACTTTGTTTTATCAGAAAATACAGCATTTAAATGTTCTTCTGTAATCTCTCCTTCATCGGTACATTCTAAATATCGAATGGTTGCACCTGTTTGCTCTGCTACCATTTGCCACGGAAGCATATTGCTATGATGTTCCATAATACTAACGATGATTTCATCTCCTGCTTTTAAATGAGAAAGACCATAGCTATAAGCTAATAAATTCAAACTTTCCGTAGCGTTTCTTGTAAAAATGATTTCACATGCCTTATTTGCGTGAATAAAATTTTGGACAAGCTCTCTTGCATGTTCTACTTGGTTCGTCGCTTCCATGCTAAGTCCATAAAGACCTCGCAATGGATTTGCATTTGCACACTCATAAAACTTCTTTTCTGCTTCTAAAACAGAAAAAGGGCGTTGTGATGTAGCAGAACTGTCAAGATATACAACATTTTGTTCCATAAGCAATGGAAAATCTTTGCGATATGGGTTGTTTTGTAAATCCATGTTTAAGCCTCCTGTCTAAATGTATCAATCATAGTAACTACTTGTTCATTTGGAATTTTTGAACAAAGTGTATCGATTCTAGCTTGTACAATCATTGCTTGTGCTTCTTCTTTTGTCATTCCACGAGAACAAAGATAGAATAAAACTTCATCATCAATTTGTCCAATCGTTGCACCATGATTTCCTTGAACGTCTTCTTCTGCGCATAAAATGAGTGGAATTGTTTGATTCACAATATCATCACCTAACAGTAATACATCTTCTTGTTCTTCTCCTTGCGAACCAGAAGCACCCTGTTTAAAATCAATCGTTCCACGGAAGATTTTAGAAGCACGATCATCTAATACACCATCTACTTTTAAACCACTTTTTGTCTTCTTACCATAATGGTTGACGATATAATTCATATCAAATCGTTGTTCTTGTCTTCCAAGATATCCAACATGAGAATGGAATTCGCTTTCTTTTCCAGTAAGTTCGATTCTGCATCCTGAATATAACTCTTTGCTTCCAAGTTCAAGTTGTAATAAATCAATTTGTCCCTCTTCCTGACAGATACCACCGATATCATTAAAATGAATATGAGAGGAATCAAGAAGCTGTACTTGGATCAGATTGATACGAGCTTTCTCTTCTGCTTTTAATTTTGTACGAACTCCGCTGTAAGATTTCTCTTGTCTAGCTTCATTCTTTATTCCTGTATAAGTCATAATAACAGTAAGAGAACTGTTAGCTTTCGCTACAATTTCGATATCATGATAAGCTGTTTCTTTTCCGTAGTCAAAATGAAGAAGAACCGGCTCTTGTACCATAACGCCTTCTTCTGTTTCTAAATGAAGAACTTTTGTCTTTGTTTGTTCCATAAGGGATTGGATTTCTTCACCCATTCCAGTTGAACATTCTTTTAATAAATGATTGCAATCTTCATAACATTGAATTCCAACGGAAGGAACTTGTTTTTTAATTGCAAGATCTGCTGTCTTTGTATCTAGTTTTAACTTGCTTTCATTCATGTGAAGCCAGTTCCATGTAGGAGCGGGCAATTGATTCACAGTCATTTCTCTTATATTTTCCATCGTAAACCTCCTTTACCCGATGCTACCTTTCATTTCTAACTGAATTAAGTTATTCATTTCCACTGCATATTCGAGTGGTAATTCTTTGGAAACATTATCTGCAAATCCGCTGACAATCATTGCTTTAGCATCTTCTTCACTGATACCTCTTGACATGAGATAGAAAACAGCATCATCGCTAATACGTCCAATTTTCGCTTCATGTCCAATATCTGCATCTTTTGTACGAACATCAATAGCAGGAATTGTATCAGAGCGAGAAATATTATCAAGCATTAGAGATTGACAAGAAACCGCTGATTTACTATTCGTTGCTTTTTTTGTAACGACAACAGAACTTCTAAATGTGCTAACACCACCATCTTTTGAAATCGATTTCGTATTAATAAAAGAAGATGTATTTGGTGCACTATGAACAACTTTTGCCCCTGTATCAAGGTTTTGTCCTTTTCCAGCAAATGTGATTCCTGTAAATTCAGCTCTTGCCCCTTTTCCTTTTAACACGCTCATTGGATATAAATAGGAAACATGAGAACCAAAGGAACCAGATACCCATTCAATTGTTCCACCTTCTTCTACAACTGCACGTTTTGTGTTTAAGTTGTACATATTTTTAGACCAGTTTTCAATCGTAGAATAACGAAGTTTGGCATTTTTCTTTACGTATAACTCAACACAACCTGCATGTAAGTTGGCAACATTATGTTTTGGAGCAGAACATCCTTCGATAAAGTGAAGCTGTGCTCCTTCAT
>JADIML010000174.1 GCA_017694765.1 Candidatus Scybalomonas excrementavium | reverse complement strand
ACTAAGTAAAAAAAGTATTCAGATTATGGAAATACAGATTGAAAATAGCCGTTCTTATAAGAATCAAGAAAAATTATCATTTTTGAAAACAAAGTTATATCAATTAAGTGGTGAGCAAGAAGAATTATTTCAAGAATTATTAACGTATAGAGATTTAAGTTGGCAAAGTGGAATTCAGAGAATTGAAGAAGAATATAATGGGATTTTATCAAGAATTAATTTAAGGAGAGAAGAATATAAACGGAAATATATAGAGAGGAAAAATAAAGAGCTTAAGAGAAAAAGTGAGTTAGATTCTTTTACTGGATTTTTAAATAAAGTTGCGTTTGAGCGTATCGTACAGGAGCGATTAGAAAAAGAAGAAAAAGAAAATGATGTAGTATTATTACTCGATATTGATCATTTTAAATCTATTAATGATACATATGGACATACGATAGGAGATCAAGTTATCTATAAGATTTCAGAAGTCATTAAGGAAAGTACAACAAAGAAAGATTATTTGGGGAGAATTGGTGGAGATGAGTTTTGTGTTTATCTGTTAGACATTCCATATATAGATAAGCTAGAAGAGTGGGTTCAAAAGTTAATAGGTAATATCCATGAGATTCAGTGTGATAACATAAAAAAAGGGGGTATTACAGTTAGTATAGGAATGGTTAAGGTAAAAGAAGAAAAAAATATACGGGAACTATTAGAAGAAGTAGATAAATCTATGTATTATGCTAAGAAAAAAGGAAGAGACACTTATCATATTCGATAATGACGATAGGATAATGGTAAAGAGTATCAGAATATGGAGAATATAATATCTTATGAAAAATATAGCTAAATTTAATTTTAAATATAAGAAAAAACTAATGAAATCGATCTTGCTATTTATGTGTATTGTATTAGGAATTATGATTGTTATTTTTGAAGTATATGATAGACAATTAACAGAAGTCATGGATGAAGAAGCAAAAGTTACTCTAAAAAATGTTTCTTCACAAAATATTATTACTTTAAAAAAAGAAATTCATGCAAAACAAAGATTTATGAGATCGATTGCTAGACGTATTCGTCTACAAGAAGAAATAGATATTGATAATTTAATAAAAGAATTGAAGTTGTATGCCGATTCATATGAATTTTATAATATGGGGATTATTGATAAAAATGGAATTTGTTATACGACTTTAGATGAAAAATTAGATCTTAGTCAATATGATTATTATAAAAAGGGGTTACAAGGTACTGAAGGGATTTCAGAAAGTTATTTAAGTGAAGATGGGACAACATATCTAAATATTTTTACAGTTCCAATTGTTAAAAAAGAAAAAGTTGAGTTTATATTAACAGCTAGCTATCAATCAAAACATTTTTCTGAATTATTAAATATTACTTCTTTTGATGGAAAAGGACAGACAATGGTAATTGATAATGAAGGGCGTTTAATTACTATGCCATTTGATGGGAAGATCAGTAATCAATTAAAAAATCAAGTAACAGTAAAAAAAGAAAAGTTATATTTACAAAAAGAGATAAAAAAACAACTAGAATATAAACAAAAAGGATTTATTCAATATAAATATAAAGGGACAGATAGTATTGCCTATTATGAACCAACGGAAATTAGTGGTTGGTATCTAGTCTCCTATGTCCCTAAAGATGCTATTTATAAAAATGCCAATATTGTGAATAAAATCATATTAACAGAGAAGATTTCAGCATATTCTATGGTAAGTATTGTTTTAGTTTTATTCATTTTTGCTTATCAGAAATATCAAAATAAGATATCTTCTATTATCTTTTTTGATGATCTAACAAAGGAAAAAAATTATGAATATTTAAAAATATATTTTGATCATTTATCAATTAGTGAGAGAAAGACAAAGTATCTATTTGTTTTAGATATTGATAATTTCAAAGTAATCAATGCCATGTATGGTACAAAAATAGGCGATCAAATTTTGCAATATATACCAGAGATTTTTAAAGAAATTTTTATAAGAGATGATATTTTTAAATGTCAAAGTGATACATTTGCTATTGTTACTAGCAAGCCACAAGAGAAAATACCATTTTATATTCAGCAATTTAATGAAAGAATTAAGCAAGATGTGAAAAATAAGAAAACAGTATCTTTTCATGTATCTTTTGGTATTTGTTCTTTAGGAGAATTTGATGATTTACATTCTGTTTATACCAATGCTTTAATTGCTAAAAATGAGATAAAAGGGAATACAAATCAAAACTATAAATTTTTTAGCGAGGAAAATAAAAATCTTGTGATAGAAAATCAAAAAATTGAAGGGCTTTTTAATGAGGCATTACGTTCACAAGAATTTGAAGTGTGGTATCAACCAAAATGTAATATGAGAACGAGAGAGGTACTAGGAGCTGAGGCGTTAATTCGCTGGAGAAAAAAAGATGGTACATTAATATCTCCGTCTAAGTTTATTCCTGTATTTGAAAATAATGGACAAATTATACATTTAGATAAAGAAGTAATTCGACAAGTATGTAAAAACATGGATGAAATGAGAAGATTAGGAATGACTATAAAGCCAATTTCTGTAAACTTATCAAGAGTACATTTGGAAAATGAAGGAATTGTTACATATATTTCAGAAATGATGGAGAAATATCATATTGAACCTAAGATGATTTCTTTTGAGATTACAGAAAGTGTTGCAATTGAGAAGAATAAGCAGTTAAATGAGTTAGTTCATGAATTACATAAAATAGGTTGTAAAGTGGATATTGATGATTATGGAACAGGTTCTTCTACATTAAATTCTTTATCCTTTTCAGAATTTGATACATTAAAATTAGATAAGAGTTTTATCGATTGTATTGGAAATCAAAAGATGAATATTATTATCCAATCAACAATTTCGTTAGCAAAACATTTAAATATGGAAATCGTTGTGGAAGGTGTTGAGAATGAAACACAAATAAACTTCTTACTAGAAAATCAATGTGATGTAGCACAAGGTTATTATTTTTATAAACCACTTGATAAAAATAGTTATTTTGCATTATATGAGAAATAATGTAAGATTTTGTGTATAATATTTGTTTTGGGAAAATGTTTATAGAGAGTAGAATGATTGTTATACAATCATTCTTGTACATTAGCTGCTGGAAATATTATGTTGGCAGCCCATGAGATGGGAAGTGGAACTTGTTGGATTGGATTTGAAGAATATATGCGAAACACAAAAGAAGTGCCTTCTCCAAAGAGAAAGAATCGATTATTTTTAAGGAATCTGTATAAAGACAAAGAGGATATTCTTTTCATGACGAAAACGTCATAAGAAGGAATATCCTCTTCTATTATGGTATCTTTATTTTCAATACTATACAGTGATATACTAAAAAAATTGGTCCTTATGACATCAAATAGATTAAAATTGCTTTATATACATTTTTTCTATAAAGTTAATCGTAGCATATAATCCCATTGCCATCATACAAAGTAACACAATGGACATTAAAACCCAATCCAGTTTAAAGAGCTGTGTCTACAAAATGATAGATTAGATATCCAAATAAGAGAAAAATGAGAATAAAACTTTACAAAGTTTTTCTATAATATGGTATAATGAAGACAATGAGTCAAACACAAAGTATTTGGTTAATGAAATATAGGTATGAGATATGCTTTTAGATATAAGGATAGCATATTTGAAAATATAAAAGAAGATATGAGGTAAGAAGATGATCTTAGAAAGTATTCATATTGAGAATTTCAAAGGAATTGAATCTTATACAATTCAGCTAAAAAAAGGTTTTAATCTATTAATTGGAGATAATGGAGTTGGAAAAACCTCTATTTTAGAAGCAATTTCTGTTGGATTAGGTGGATTTATTGCGGGACTTGAGGATATCGCAACAAAACATTTTACACAGGATGAGATACGAGTTGCATTAGAAAATACAGGAGAAGGTTCTTATAATAAGAGATATATGACACCTATTCAAGTAGAATGTAAGGCAATAATTGAAGAACAGGAATATCAATGGATTAGGCGTAAAAATAGTTTAAAAGCATCAAGAAGTACCGTAGAACCAAGAGAGATATGTAAAAAAGCATTTCAAATGGCAAATGAAGAGAATCATATTTTACCAATTTTAAGCTATCAGAGTACTGCTCGAATGTGGATGCAAAAAAGAGAAACGTCAGAAAATATATTTGCAGGAAATTTCTATCGAACAGTTGGATATACAAGTTGTTTATCTGAGGCATCCAATAATAAAATGCTTATGAACTGGATTAGAAAGATGGAAATGTTAGAGTGGAAGAAAAAAGAAACGATTGCGGAGTATCAGGCTGTTAAAAATATTATAAAAAAATTTATGAATATCATGAGTGAGGAGGAAGTTCTTGGGGTAGAGTTCGATGGACAAAGTGAAGAAATTGTTTACTTAACAGAAAAACAAATGCTTCCAATTGGAAATTTGAGTTCTGGATACCAGTCTCTCATTTGGATGGTGTTTGACATTGCATTTCGTATGGCACTTTTAAATCCAGATTTATGTGAGAAAATATCAGAAACACCAGGAATCATTTTAATTGATGAGTTAGATATGCATTTACATCCAAAGTGGCAATGGAATGTAGTAGAGGCTTTAAAAACAACATTTCCTAATATTCAGTTTATAGCAGCAACGCATTCTCCAATGATTATTGCATCTTGTAAAGGAGAAAATTTAATTACAATTCAAGAAAAGAATTTAGAAGAACCTCTTTACATGGAAACGCCATATGGGTTAGAAGTAAATGATATATTAGAATATTATCAAGGCAGTTCTGCTCTATCAAAAGAAATTGCTAGTAAGATGCAGAAGTTTATGCAAGAAATAGAAAATGGGAACTTACAACAAGCGGAACAAATCTTTGAACAGTTGAAAGAAGAAATGGGGGAAAATCATCCACAAGTGGTAAAAGCAGAGATGGAATTAAGTCTTGAAAAAATACCGTTGGAGGAATAAGATGAGATATATAAAAAAGGGAGAAGAACCAAAGACATTAACAGAATATAAGAAGTTTGAAAATGCCTATTATGATGGATATAAAGACAAAGATGAGATAAAAAAATATTTATTAAAAGAGCAAGGATATCTATGTGGCTACTGCATGAGAAGATTATCTAGTGTAAAAGAAACAAAAATAGAGC
>JADIML010000173.1 GCA_017694765.1 Candidatus Scybalomonas excrementavium | reverse complement strand
GGACTGGACGTTGTAATATGACGAATTTACAATTGCAGGAAAAAGATCATCGAAGTGAAATCCCCACTTTTCCATATGAAGTGATACATAGATTTTCAGCACAGCATACACTTCATTATTTTGAAAAGCTTGGTGTCTTATGGAAAGAAGAAAAAGGCTATGTCTACCCAAGAAGTGAACAAGCAACTACGGTGGTCAATGCTTTAGAATTAAAAGTACAAGCATTAGGAATTTCTGTTTACTATGAAAAAGAAGTCATATCACTTGATAAAACAACAAGAGGCTTTGATATAAAACTTCATGATGGTACGCATATATTTGGAGAACAGTGTATTTTAGCAACTGGTGGAAAAGCACAGAGTAAACTTGGAAGTAATGGAAGTGGCTATCAGTTGGCAAAACGATTGGGACATAAAATAGTGCCAGTAGTTCCGGCTTTGACAGGTTTACATACGAATCATAAAGCCGTTACAAAATGGGCAGGGGTTCGTGCAAAAGCAGGTTTAACTTGTAAAGTTGATGGACAAACAGTTTTTAAAGAACAAGGTGAAGTGCAGTTTACAAACTATGGAATATCAGGTGTTCCAACATTCCAAGTCAGTCGATTTGCTACCTATGGTTTAGAAAGAGGAAAATCTGTTTTCATAGAACTAGATTTTGCTTTGGAATATACAAAAGAACAATTATACGATCTCATAGAACGATTTATCCATACTTGTTCTTACAAAAATATTAGAGAGTTATTAGAAGGAATTTTTTCAAAAAAACTTGTTCCCATCTTTTTAAAAGAAGTAAACTTTGTAGAAACAATAAGAGTGTATCAGTTGAAAAAACAGCAAATACAGGCTCTTGTTTCTGTTATAAAATCTTTTTCTCTACCAATTATAGGATGTAACTCCTTTGAGCAAGCACAAGTATGTGCAGGAGGTGTTTCTGTAAAAGAAGTAGATGTTACAACGATGGAATCGAAAAAAGTAAAAGGGCTTTATTTGGTAGGAGAACTTTTAGATGTGGATGGTACTTGTGGAGGATATAATTTACAATGGGCATGGGCAAGTGGTTATCTAGCAGGTAATTCTGTACAAAAAAGAGAAAACACACAAAATATGCAAACGAGGAGAAAAAAATGATACAAATATCTCAAATGAAATTACCAGTAAAACATACGGAAGAAGAGCTAAAAAAAGCGATTGCAAAGGTACTAAAAAGTAAAGAAGATTTTAGCTATCAAATTGTGAAAAAATCATTAGATGCAAGAAAAAAAGAAGATTTAAAATATATTTATTCGGTACACGTACAAATAAAAGAAGAGGCAAAAGTGATCAAGCAAGCAAAAAGTAAAAATGTAGAGCTTGCAAAGGAAACACGTTATGAGTTTCCACAAAAAGGAAATGTAGTGATGAATTATAGACCAGTCATCGTAGGTGCTGGTCCAGCAGGGTTATTTTGTGGATTAATGCTTGCAAAAGAAGGATATCGTCCGATTGTATTAGAACGGGGAGAGAGTGTTGATGAACGTGTAAAAACCATTGAAGCATATTGGGAAACAAAGCAATTAAATACGGAAAGTAATGTACAATTTGGAGAAGGGGGAGCAGGAACTTTTTCAGATGGTAAGTTAAATACTGGAGTAAAAGATAAGTGGGGACGCAATAAGGAAGTGCTAAAGACTTTTGTAAAATATGGTGCTCCAGAGGAAATTTTATATTGGAATAAACCACATATTGGCACAGATTTATTGAGAGATGTTGTGAAAAATATGAGAAAGGATATGATTGCTCTTGGGGGAGAAGTTCGTTTTTCTTCCAAAGTCACTGATATTTGTTTAGAAGAAGATAAGAAAGAAATGACAACTCAAAAAAAAATGCCATTGGAACAATTTTTAGAGTTACAAAAAGAAATGGAAGAATCAGAGGCAAAACAAGCCGTACTTGAGAAAAAACAACATCATATAAAAGCAGTTTGCATGAATGGAACAGAATGGCTACCATGTGAGGTTCTTGTCATAGCAATTGGACATAGTGCAAGAGATACTTTTTCTATGCTCTATGAAAAACAGCTCTTTATGACGAAAAAATCATTTGCTATTGGTCTTCGTGTGGAGCATCCAAGAGATATGATTAATTGCTCTCAATATGGGAAAGATTATGACGAATACTGTTTACCAACTGCAGATTATAAATTGGTTCATCATGCAAACAATGGAAGAAGTGTCTATTCCTTTTGTATGTGTCCAGGTGGCTTTGTTGTAAATTCTTCTTCGGAAGAGGGAAGAATTGTTGTAAATGGAATGAGCAACTATAAGCGTGATGCTAAAAATTCTAATACTGCGATTGTAGTTAATGTAACACCAGAAGACTTTTTTGAGGATTCCCCTCTTTCTGGTGTTGAATTTCAAAGAAAATGGGAGAGTCTTGCTTATGAGGTTGGTGGAAATGATGGAAGTGTGCCAATTCAGTTATTTGGTGATTTTGAGAAAAACCAAGTAAGCACTAAGTTAGGAGAGATAGAACCATCTTTACAAGGACAATATTCATTTGGAAATTTAAGAGAGTGTTTACCAACCTATGTATCAGAAGCAATATGTGAAGGAATGTATGCCTTTGATAAGAAAATAAGAGGGTATGGAAGAAGTGATACGATCTTTACTGGCGTAGAAACAAGGACATCGTCACCAATTCGTATGGAACGAGATAAACAATTTATTAGCAATATAGGAGGCATCTATCCTTGTGGAGAAGGAGCGGGATATGCAGGTGGTATTACATCGGCTGCTATTGATGGAATTAAAGTTGCAGAAGCAATTGGAAGCTATTATAAACCATTTGAGAAAGAAGAGAAATAAAAGAGAAAATACTTGAGAAAAGAGGAGTATGAGGAAGAAAATGAGAGAAGAAAGACAAAGATTATTACAAAAAAAACGTGTGATTGTAAAAGTAGGAAGCTCCTCTCTTGTGCATAAAGAGACAGGATTCATTCACTTTGGTAAATTAGAGAAGTTAGTTCGAGTGTTAAGTGATATCAGAAATCGGGGAATTGACGTTGTATTAGTTTCTTCTGGTGCTATTAGTGTTGGTAGAAAGGCATTAGGGATTCAAGGAAGACCAGAAACTCTGGCACAAAAGCAAGCATGTGCAGCAGTTGGACAAGGACAGCTTATGATGATTTATCAGAAGCTATTTGCCGAGTATGGACAAATTTCAGCACAAGTATTGATGACGAAGACAACGATTTTAAAACCATTAAATCGCACCAATGCGCAAAATACATTTGAAGAGTTATTAAAAATGGGAGTGATTCCGATTGTAAATGAAAATGATACAGTTTCTACGGAAGAAATTGAATTTGGAGATAATGATAGTTTATCGGCTGTCGTTACAGCACTTGTCGGTGGAGATTTACTTATTTTATTATCCGATATTGATGGTCTTTATACCGATGATCCGAATAAAAATGAAAATGCCAAATGGATTCCTGTTGTAAATGAAATTGATCATACGATATTATCTATGGCAAAAGGTGTTTCCTCTTCCTTTGGAACAGGGGGAATGGCAACGAAAATTTCAGCTGCTAGAATTGCAAATGACTCAGGCGCAGATATGATTATTGCCAATGGAGAAAATTTTGATATTTTAAATGAGATTATGGAAGGAAGGGAAGTTGGAACACTGTTTCTTGCCCATAAAAATTCTGAATTTCATATGATGGATTATATTGAAACAAAATCTTACTTAAAGTCGTAGAAATATTTGCATGAGTTTCTACAATATGATACACTACAAAAGAAAATAGAAAGAATGAAGGAGTATAAAAAATGGACGAACAAAAAATTGCAAGAATTAATGAATTATATCATAAAATGAAATCAGTTGGTTTAACCGAGGAAGAAAAAAAGGAGCAGCAAAAACTGCGTAAAGAATATATTTTAGCAATTCGAAAAAATCTTAGAGGAACATTAGAAAATGTCAGTATTTTAGAAGAAGATGGAACAGTTACACCACTTACTAGAAAAGGACTTCATTAATCCTTAGTATAGAAAGGGGGAGGCAAAAATGCCATTATCATTGATTCAATTAAGAAAAAAAGAAATACGTCATGAAATGCGTTTAAGAAAAAAGAAGGTAAGCAAAGAAGAGCAAGAATTAATTGGCAGAGAAATTTATGAAAAATTGATAAAAATGCCAGAGTTTATAGAAGCAAAGAGTATTAGTATTTATGTGGCTTATAATCAAGAAGTACCAACATTGCCTATCATTGAAGAAGCTCTTAGACTTGGGAAAGAAGTCGCTTCTCCAATTGTAGAAGATGGAGAAATGGAATTTTATCGTTATATGTCCATTGATTCGTTAGAGGAAGGTAAATATGGTATTTTAGAGCCAAAGAAAGAGCTTGGCAAGGCAGCCAAAGACAGTTTAGTCATTATGCCCGGCGTTGCATTTGATCAAAGGAGAAATCGAATTGGATATGGTGGAGGATATTATGATCGCTATATGGCTAGAAACCGACATCAATCTACCATTGCAATTGCCTATGATTTTCAAATCTATTCTCATTTTGAAGGAGATATAAAAGATTATAAACCACAAAAAATCTTAACAGAGAAACGATTTATTATATAAAAAGGAGTGGAGCATATGGAACAATTGGAAAGCTTAGGAAAAAGAGCAAAAGAAGCAAGTAAAGAGTTGGCGATTCTTGATACTTATAAAAAGAATCGAGCATTAAATTTTGTGGCAGACGCACTTTTATTTTGTGAAGAGGAATTGTTAGAAAGCAATCAAATAGATGTAGAATGTGCAAGAAAGAATGGCATGTCAGAAGCTATGATTGACCGTTTAACTCTTACAAAAGAAAGAATTGAAGGGATGGCAAAAGGAATCCGACAAGTTGTCCAATTAGAAGATCCAGTTGGAGAAGTTTTATCCATGAAACAAAGAGAAAATGGATTACTAATTGGACAAAAAAGAGTACCTCTTGGGGTTGTAGGAATTATTTATGAATCACGTCCTAATGTAACAGCAGATGCCTTTGCCCTCTGTTTTAAAGCTGGAAATGCCGTCATTTTAAGAGGTGGAAAAGATGCAATCCATTCCAATACTGCTATTATGG
>JADIML010000172.1 GCA_017694765.1 Candidatus Scybalomonas excrementavium | reverse complement strand
ATTTGTGGGCATTTGCCTTTATCACTTTTACTTTCGTCCTAGTATCAGCGCCGCTTGCTTTAAAATGTCATTTTCCATTTCTAATTGTTTGTTTCTTTTACGTAATTCAATTAATTCTTTTTCGAGGTCAGAACGGTTATCTTTCTCTTTGAATGAACCAGTTGTTTGTGATTGTTTTATCCATTTATCAAGTAAAGAGGCTGCAATCTCATACTCACGAATAATATCGCATTTTCTTTTGCCATTGAGATAAAGTTGTACTAATTGATTTTTAAATTCGTCTGTATAAGTACGACGTGGTCTTTTTGTGGTCATAATAAAAACACTCCTTTTCTATGATTCTATTTTATATGACCTTAAAAAAACTGTCTAGTTTATTGTAACCGATCCAAAAATCCCCTTTATTGAAGTTGTTGTAAAAATTTAGTAAATCAGTTGTTTGATTTTTGTTATTTCAAAGGTAGAATGAAAAAAAGAATTCAGTAACAAACAAAGGTTGTAGCACCATTCGATGAAAAAGTGCGATTAAAAGATGCTCTAGCAAATTTACAGACGGATAAAGGGAAGCTATCTATAATGGAAAAAGGCTCCGATTGTATTGAGAAAAGGCATAAAGCTTTTTCTCTTAATAGTTCCATGACTTGTAAAAGAGTCTTATGTCTTCGATGAAAACGGCTACGGCTACATAGATTCGGAAATAAAAATCCATAATTCTTTTTTACAAAAGCATACCAAGCATTTTCTGAATCAATCCCTACAATTTCACCACAAAGGCTAATGGTGATGATTTCAGAATCTGTAGTTTTGGAATGGTCTATATTTCGTCTAGTAGAGACAGATTTTGGTACATAACGTTGATAAAGATCATCAACTAAAACATAAATAAAAATAAAAAACTCTTCAAAATCAGAAATAAAAGTGGTAGAATTAGAGTGAAACTTTAACATAATGATGCCTCCTTTTGTTTTTCTTGTATATAATTAGGATAGCACATTTTTGTTAAAGTTTCTTTTTATTTTAATCAACTAGCACAACGTGTTATTATACTAAAATGTCCTTGGATAATAGAATTTTTCTTGTTCTTTAGGATTATGCAAAGTAGTACAGATGTCTTTTACGAAGTAATAATATTGTAACAAGAAATTTTAAATGTCAGATGAATTATGTATTCTATGGGTGTCAATAATTTGATTTAAAATCTACCACTTATCCAATGAAATATCTAGGATAGCAATCACTAGTTTAGAGAAGATGATTGATTCTAATACTATCACAAAAAGGATTATAATTGTATTTTCATTTGCATTTCGTGATATGTTTCACCACCAAAAGTATATGTTATTTTTTTTATGTCTTTAAATCCTAATGAATGGAATAGATGTAGAGCTATTGGGTTATTTAATTCAATACTCACATACAATTCTTTTATAAAAAAAGTTTTTTCTATATATTCCAAAAATTTCTTTATCGCTTCTTTTCCAAAACCTTTATACTGGTATTGGGAATCAATCATGAAACGACTTAAAGACCATCCGGGAATTTCTAAATCATAATCAAATAAAAGAAAGCCGATTAGCGTTTTATCATTATAAATTGCTCTAGTATATAATCCTTCCTCATAGATAGCTTCAACAAGAGATGTTGCATTATCAGTTACAAATCCGGCTTGATGAGTGGCAAGACGTAAATTGATTACATCTAAGTAATTATTTTTTGTAATTTCTTTGAAAATTATCATTAATTTCCTCCATTTTCTATCATTAATATGATTATAACAGGAATAAATAAATATTTCAAATTTAAAATGAATATGAAAACGTATAAAATGTGATTTATATAAAAATGTATTGATAAATATAAAAATTAGGAATTTTCTCTTAATGAGTCATTCCTATCATCTTCAGCAAGATACGAATAGAAGCTGGTAGAAGAAGTTCTAGTACAACAGAATTATATAGATATAGAAAATACAAACGATAAAATACAGAATATAAACTATAAAAGATAAATAATTTACATAAGTATAAGAAATAAAATAAAATATTCTGAAAAAAGAAAAAATAAAATAATCCTATAAATAAATATGGCGTTTCGGTTGAAAAATCAATAAAAATGATATATATTTCGATAAAATAAGAACATAATTGAAAAATTGATATACAATTGATATAATTCTCCCGTATTATACAAAATCATAATGGAATTAGAGTGGAAGGAGGATTTTTCAGATGATTATGGATTTTTTATGGAGTATCCTATTCATTGTATTAGGTGGTATAGGAGTTATAAAGCCAGAGTTAATAGGAAGAAATTCACGTATTAAAAATATGCTAGTACTTCGTATTATTTTTGGAATTGTGCTAGTGATAGGGGTTTTTATCTTCGTTAATTCGTTTATTTTTTAACTAAGAAAGTACATAAGGAGAAATATGATGAGAAAAAAATTGATGGGGATACTTTTAGGCGTAACAATGGTTTTAACTGCTTGTCAAGGAGAAGTAAAATCACAGGATTACGTTTCAAAAGATGGAAGTTTTACTGTAACCTTTCCAGAAGGAATGGAGCAGACTGAATATACAGTGACAGAAGGTGCTATCATGATGGGATTAGAGCCTGGTGATAGTGGTATAAATGGCTCCGTTATGATTCAGGCTTTTGATAAAGCTGGTGTGTCAACAGGACAGAATATAAAGGATTTAGAAGACTATGAAGAGTATATAAATGATATCTACCTTCAAGGACAAGCAATGACAGTAGACTGGGAAGAAGAAAAGAAACTTGAGGTAGATGGATTTAAGGATGCCTCAGAAAAAAGTGGTATCGCTACAGCAAATGGTGCCAAATCAGATGTTTATGCTCAATATATAGAAACAGATGGAAGATATTATATGGTTTTTATGTCAGGTAGTAAAAAAGGTATGAAATCGATGCAATCTGTATTTGCTTTACAAGAAGATAAAGATTTGGCTACTAAAAATAGTCAGTCGGCAACTGCAGAGGATTTCATTTATACAATGACAGCAGCACTAGACTCTGTCAATGGAGCCAATATGTTTCAAATGATGAAACTGTTAGAAGAACAAGAGCAAGATGTTTCTTCGCTAGAGCCAGCTGCACGCCAATCATTAGAAGAATATTGGAGTATTGCAAGTGCCGACGATTTAATGGATACTGCTAATGGATTGCTTAACGGATTACATAATCCAGTTGCTCTTGAATCACTAGAACAATACAATATAACTTCTGAAATGTCTAGAGAAGAAGTGATTCAGCTCATAGAGGAAAATGGACTTGATGAAAATACTAAAATTGCTTTATTAGCAGCTTATGACGCTAAGGTAGCATTTGGAGAACATGCTATTTTAGCATGGGACTTAAGTCGAATTCCTACGATTATGTCACAAGGTTATGCAGCAGGATACTGTACTTATGAAGAAGCTATGGATATGTCACTTAAGGCTGCTAAAACTGCTCAGAAAGCATTTGATTCATGGGATGCGTTTAATCAAAGCTATTTATATGGAGACACTTACTGGTCAGAAGAAGATTTAGAGGATTCTTCAAGTAGTGCAGCACAGCGTGCGGCTATTTTAGAGGACTTAAAAGCAGATGGTAAATTTGATATAGACTGGAATATAAAGTTAGAAAAAACTTGGTAATATAGACAATAGATTTTAAAATATTGCATGAAAGAAAAAGTCATAAGATAGCTGGTCTTATGGCTTTTTTGCATGATAGGAAAATCTTCTTAGCCAATCAGTCTTATTCTAGAGTTATTCCAATTCTTACAGAAAAAAAATTTTGTAAAATTCGCAGTTTTTAAGAAAATAATAAGAAAAAGAAAAGCGTTTTGTAAG
>JADIML010000171.1 GCA_017694765.1 Candidatus Scybalomonas excrementavium | reverse complement strand
ATTGTTACGATTGTTATGTCGATACCAAATGTAATCGGAGCCTTTTGGGGGATGAATGTAGGTGGAATCCCATATTCTCATGATCCAACAGGATTTTGGAAAATCGTAATTTTTAGTGTTGTCGCTACCATTATCGGAGCAGTGTGGCTAGATAAAAAGAATTTATTTAAATAATAACACGAAGAAAGGATGACGACAGAAGGAATGAACTTTTTAGGAAAGTTTTTAAATCGATTAGAACGAAAATTTGGGCATTTAGCAATCCATAATCTACCAATGTATATCGTTGTTTTATATGGAATTGGATTTTTTATGCAGATGATAGATCCAAATTTTTATTTGAAATTTTCATTAAATCCATATTTTGTTTTTCATGGAGAACCATGGAGAGTTTTAACGTTTTTAGTTGTTCCACCAAGTAGTAATGCTATTTTCATTATTTTTGTATTATTGTTTTATTATAGCATTTGTCAATCATTGGAAAATATATGGGGTTCGTTTCGATTCAACTTATATTATTTTACAGGAGTGATTGGAACAATACTCGCAGCATTAATTTCCTATGTAGTTACAAAAGATACTTGGATTTTTATGGACACATACTACTTAAATTTATCCTTGTTTCTTGCTTTTGCAGCAAGTTTTCCAGATATGATCGTATATTTTATGTTTATTTTACCAGTAAAAGTAAAATGGCTTGGTGTATTAGATGGTATTTATCTATTAGTTGAATTTATAAATGGAGGAAATGGTACAAAAATTGCTATTGTTGTAGCAATGTTAAACTTTGTATTATTTTTCTTTGCAACAAGAAATTATAAAAGAGTTTCTCCACAACAAATTAGGAGAAAACATAAGTATCAAAGAGCTGTTCGGCAATCCACAACCTATGAAAATGGTGCTAGACATCGTTGTACAATATGTGGAAGAACAGAGTTAGATGATCCGAATTTAGAATTTCGGTATTGTTCTAAATGTGATGGTGATCATGAGTATTGCCAAGAGCATTTATTTACACATACACATATCAAGAAATAACTAAGGAGAGTTCAGACGATGAAGAAAACAAAAATTATTTGTACAATGGGGCCTAATACAGATGACCGCGCGTTATTATTAGAGCTTGTAAAAAATGGAATGGATATTGCGAGATTGAACTTCTCACATGGTGACCATGAAGAACATTTAAATCGTATTAAAAACATTCAGTCAGTACGTGAAGAAACAGGTATTCCAATTGCAATTCTTTTAGATACGCAAGGGCCAGAAATTCGTACAGGTGTTCTTAAAGAGGGAAAAGTAACACTTGAAGATGGACAGAAATTTACATTAACAACAAGAGAAGTTGAAGGAGATACTACAATCACTTCTGTAACTTATAAAGATCTTCCAAAAGACTTAACAGTAGGAGATCGTGTATTAATCGATGATGGTTTAATTGGATTAAGAGTTGATGAGCTTACAGATACAGAAATCGTTTGTACTGTATTAAACGGTGGACTTTTAGGAAGTAAAAAAGGTGTAAATGTTCCTAATGTAAGCATTAAACTTCCAGCTATTACAGAAAAAGATAAGAGTGATATTATCTTTGGTATCCAAAATGGAATCGATTTTATCGCAGCATCTTTCGTAAGAAATGCACAAGCTATTACAGAAATTCGTGACATTTTAAAAGAACATGGTGGAGAACATGTTGCTATTATTGCGAAAATCGAAAATAGAGAAGGTATCGATAACTTTGATGAAATTCTCGATAAAGCAGATGGTATCATGGTTGCCAGAGGTGATTTAGGTGTAGAAGTAGAAACTTGCCAAATTCCTCATATCCAAAAAGACTTAATTAGAAGATGTAATGAAGTTTATAAACCAGTTATCACAGCAACACAAATGCTTGATTCTATGATTCGTAACCCACGTCCAACAAGAGCGGAAGCAACAGACGTTGCAAATGCAATTTATGATGGAACAGATGCTATTATGTTATCTGGAGAAACAGCAATGGGGAAATATCCAGTAGAAGCTGTAAGAACAATGCGTGAGATTGCAGAAGAAACAGAAAAATATGCAGTAACTGGAGAATTATCTGAATATCGTCAAAGATATGTAAGAAGAAATATTTCAAGTGCAGTTGCTTATGCAGCAGTTACAACAGCATCAAACTTAAATGCAACAGCAGTTGTAACACCTACTATGTCAGGATTTTCTGCTAGAATTGTTTCTAAAAACCGTCCAGAAGCAAGAATCATTGGTTTAACACCATGTGAACATACACTTCACAAAATGCAGTTATACTGGGGAGTAACACCTATGTTACAAAAAGAAGTTACATCAATTGAAGAAATGTTAGATGTAGCAACTACAGCAGCAAAACAGACGGATTTCGTTCAAACAGGCGATACAGTTGTTGTAACAGGTGGTGTTCCAATGGGAAAAGCTGGTGTTACAAACATTATGAAAATAGTTGTAGTAGAATAAAAAAAGAAAGAATCTAGGAGCTACGAAATGATTTTATACGAAAATCTCTATATCGGAGAATCTTTACAACATAATAAGGATAGAATCATTCGTAGAATGAAAAAAGGCAAGGTCGTAGTACGCTTATTTTGCGTGACCTTGCCTTTAGGTTCTCATGGACTTATTGAGATTTATCCATATTATGAGTTACAGCAACCGTGGTTAAAGTCACAACATGTGGTAGTAATTGGGCTGGCAAAAACGAGAGAAGAGGCTTTTTTATTAGTTCAGGAAATTGTTGAGGAAGTCTATGAAAAAACAAGAGGATTTGAGATAGCACATTATCTTGAAAGAAAGCAAGGGGGAGCACAATGATTCATGTCTTGATTATGATGTTAAAAATCATTGGATGGTTATTGTTGATTCTCATTGGATTATTGTTAGTAGTATTAGGAACTGTTTTATTTTCACCGATTCGGTATCGCTTTGATATGGAATATCATGATAAATTAGAAGGAAAGGCGAAAATAACATGGTTTTCGCATAGTATTTCTATTGATATAGAGTATCAAGAAAATCAGCCACATTACCAAATACGAATATTTGGAATACAATTATTTCCAAAAACGAAGAAAAAAAAGCAGAAAACAAGAAAAAAGAAAGTGGAGAGAAAACAAAAAACTTCACAAACAATCGGACATCTTTCTCCAATTAAGGAAGAAAATAAAAAAAATGAAGAGAAGTTTTCAAGTTACGAAGAAGAAACGCAAAAAGAAAAGAATAGTATAAGAGAAATTGAAAAGAATAAGAAACAAGAAAATAAGAAGGAAGTGCAGAGTACTCTTCTAGAAAAAGAAGAAGAAAAGCTTCCTATTATAATAGAAGAGAAAAGACAAAAAAGAAATTCATTTAAAAAATTTCTGTATTCGATTCCAAAAAAAATACAACGTATCTTAAAAAAATGGAAGTATTTATTAGAAAAAATACAATATTATCGTTCCTTTTATAAGGATGAAGTAACAAAGAGGGCAATTGAATTTACAAAAAAGACTTTGAAAAAGCTGTGTCTTCACACATTACCTAGAAAATTTGAAGGAATGATAGTGTTTGGTACGAGCGATCCAGCATTAACTGGACAGATTTTGGGTATTCTATCGATAGCGATGCCATTTTATAAAGAGAAATTAAGACTATATCCAGTGTTTGATGAGTCAACCTTTGCCTTTGAAGTAAAAGGAAAGGGAAGAGTCCAAATTGGTTACTATGTATATTTAGCATTGAGGTTTTGGTTTCAAAAAGATGTAAAACAAGTCATTACTCGTATAAGAAAAGAATTTAGAAAGATTTAGGAGGAGAAACTTATGGCAAATAATAATGATTTTAGTTCAGCAGTTGGAGCATTATTTAAAGGAATGGATAGTTTTATTACAACGAAAACAGTTGTTGGTGAGCCACAGCAAGTAGGTGATACAATTATTTTACCATTAGTTGATGTATCATTTGGAGTGGGTGCTGGAGCATTTTCCCAAGAGAATGGCAAGAAAAATAATGGCGGTGGTGGTATGGGAGGAAAAATTACCCCAAGTGCTGTTTTAGTCATTCAAAATGGACAAACAAAATTAGTAAATATCAGAAACCAAGAAACGATTACCAAAGTATTAGATATGGTTCCAGATGTTGTAGATAAAGTAAGTGGTTTCTTTTCAGGAAAGGCAGAAGAACCAATAAAAGAAGAAGATTTGTTTCAAGATCATACGAAAGAAACAAAAGAAGAATAAAAAAGGAAACTTTTATGAAGTGATTGCATATAGATAAGATAAGCAGAAAGAGGAAGAGAAGACTGGCTATGAAAAAGGTAATAGGATTTGCGATGTTTTTTACAAGTTTTGGCATGCTACTTGCTTGTCTTATTAGCAGCAGTCTAACAAAATTCTTTCTAACGACTTGTCTGCTAATTGCTTCATATATGTTATTTTTTCGATGTGGGTAGAT
>JADIML010000170.1 GCA_017694765.1 Candidatus Scybalomonas excrementavium | reverse complement strand
TCATTAAGCACTTCTTTACTTACGATTTCGTACATGAATACAACTCCTCTTTGTTTATTTTTTAACCCACTTTTATACATTTTTGGTTATGCTTTTATTATATAACTGATCGTTTTTTCTGTCAAATGATTTTTGATTACTCAATCTACATATCATTTCATCTAATTACCAAAAACTATAGACATTTTCTATGATTTCACTTTGTTTTATAACTATTTTCTTGTTTATTTTTTCACATTTCTTCTTATCCTTTTACTTTATGAATTGCATCTATTTTGACATTCCCTATAGCTAAATCTAGGAGTTTTCCAATACTATCGGAAAATATAGCACCGTCCATCCCCCAATATCTCCTACTTAGCTTTATGTAGAACAAAGAGACTCTATTTTATAGAAAAAAAATATAGAATAGAGATAGTTTTAGATAAAAAAGAAAAAGATGCTGCCACATCTATGATTTTTTAATCATAAATGCGACAACATCATCTATTTTATATTTCTATTGCTTACATCATTCCGCCTGCTGGCATTGGTGGCATTGGATTTTCTTCTTTAATATCTGCCACTACAGATTCTGTTGTTAATAATGTAGATGCAACAGAAGTTGCGTTTTGTAATGCACTTCTTGTTACTTTAGCAGGATCAATAATTCCAGCTTCGATCATATTTACATATGTTTCATTTAAAGCATCAAATCCTGTTCCTACTTCAGATTCTCTTACTTTATTAATAATAACAGCACCTTCAAGTCCTGCATTTGCTGTAATGTGGAACAATGGAGCTTCTAATGCTTTTAAGATAATTTCAGCACCAGTTTTTTCATCTCCTGATAATCCTTTTGCAAGTTCTGCAACTTTTTTAGATGCATGGATATAAGCAGAACCACCACCAGAAATAATTCCTTCTTCTACAGCCGCTCTTGTCGCTGCTAAAGCATCTTCAAGACGAAGTTTGTTTTCTTTCATTTCTGTTTCTGTTGCAGCACCAACACGGATAACAGCAACTCCACCACTTAATTTTGCAAGTCTTTCCTGTAATTTTTCTTTATCAAATTCAGATGTTGTTTCTTCTACCTGTGCTTTGATCTGAGAAATACGAGCAGCGATTTCTTCTTTTTCTCCACAACCATCTACGATAATTGTATTTTCTTTTTCAACACGAACAGATTTTGCACGTCCTAACTGATCCATTGTTACTTCTTTTAAGTCTAATCCAAGTTCTTCTGAAATAACAGTACCACCTGTTAAGATGGCGATATCTTGTAACATTGCTTTTCTTCTATCACCATATCCAGGTGCTTTTACAGCAACTACATTAAATGTTCCTCTTAATTTATTTACGATTAATGTTGTTAATGCTTCGCCTTCTACATCTTCTGCGATGATTAATAATTTTGCACCACTTTGAACGATTTGTTCAAGTACTGGCAATAATTCCTGAATATTGCTGATTTTTTTATCTGTAATTAAAATATATGGATCATCTAACTCTGCAACCATTTTTTCCATATCTGTTGACATATAAGCAGAGATATATCCGCGATCAAACTGCATACCTTCTACTAAGTCAAGTTCTGTTTGCATTGTTTTAGATTCTTCGATTGTGATAACACCATCATTAGAAACTTTTTCCATAGCATCTGCTACTAATTGTCCAACTGCTTCATCTCCAGCAGAAATTGCAGCAACTTTCGCAATCTGATCTTTTCCAGTTACTGTGCTGCTCATGTCTTTAATTGCTTCCACAGCTACATCAGTTGCTTGTTTCATACCTCTTCTTAAAATAATTGGGTTTGCACCAGCTGCTAAGTTTTTCATACCAGCATTGATCATAGCTTGTGCAAGAACAGTTGCTGTTGTTGTACCATCACCAGCTACATCGTTTGTCTTTGTTGCTACTTCTTTTACGATCTGTGCTCCCATATTTTCAAAAGCATCTTCTAATTCGATGTCTTTTGCAATTGTAACACCGTCATTTGTAATGAGTGGTGTTCCAAATTGTTTACTAAGTACGACATTACGTCCTTTTGGCCCTAATGTAACTCTTACTGTATCTGCTAATTGATTTACACCTGATTCTAATGCTTTACGAGCTTCTGCTCCATATTTAATTTCTTTTGCCATAACCGTTTGCTACCTCCAAATATATAATTGATTTTATCATTTTATTTTGTTTAACGTTCATTGATACTCCCCAAACCTACCATTCGAGGATTCTTATAACATTAAGATTATAACCTATGCTTCTACAACTGCTAATACATCACTTTGTTTTACAATGATATATTCTTCGCCTTCTAATTTTACTTGTGTTCCTGCATATTTTGAATAAATGACTTTATCTCCAACTTTTACTTCCATTTTCACTTCATCTGTTCCAGGTCCTACTGCAACAACTTCTGCTTCCTGTGGCTTTTCTTGAGATTGGCTTGCTAATACAATCCCTGATTTTGTTGTTGTTTCTGCCTCTAATTGTTTTAATACAACTCTGTCACCTAATGGTACTAATTTCATAAAAATGTCCTCCTTAATAATCGTTCTTGTTCTATTTTCCTTGGGAATACTCCCTTTTATCCTTTGTTAGCACTCGATATTCCTGAGTGCTAATCGTTATTATTATATTAGTTGACATGAAATAAAAAATCAAGTTTAAATTATTCTAAATCCCCCCTTTTTTCTCCTATTCTATTTGATTTTCTCATTATTTCTTCCTTATACTTATTATTTCACCTATTTTCTCACTTTATATTCTTCATGAAAATAAAAATCATAGAAAAGAACCTTTCGTTTTTAAAAAAGGGACAACCCATTTACTATATATATGAAGTAGCTTTTCTTTCTATGACTATTTAGACTATTTATTTTTATACGATGTAAATGCTTCTTTGAAAAGAGTGGGCTTTGTATTTTCACATATAATGCTTTTTATTTCATAGAAAAGAAAAAATCCGAGAGCCTTTCTTTTGCTCTCGGATCGTTTTTTAATGACGTTTACCTTGTGGTAATTTCTTTGTTTTTTGTTTCTTTATGATATATACTTTATGAATGATTTCTTGTTACTTGAGTTACATTTCGTCTTTCGCAAATGTCATCCTACCGGTATGTTGCACATAAATAAATGATATATGGATATCGACAACTGCGATTTCATGATCACAGTTTTACGACTTTATAAACTTTTTGATTTTTCTTAAGCCCAAATTTTAATGCGGCTTTATGAGTTTTAAAATAAATATCAATGTGTTTTCCTTTTACAGCGCCACCAACATCTTCAGCAACGTAAGTTCCTCCATTGATTTTTAATTTTGTTCCAAGTGATATAACGTTTCTATCAACTGCTACTGTATAATCTGCCTTTGCTCTTGTTCCCATAGCTGTTTTATTGCCCCACTGACCAGAACAAGCTCTACAGCCACAGTAAGCTGTTAATTTAAATTTACCTAAATATTGAATTTTATGAGTAGGCGCTGCCTGCACCTGTAATGGCGAAATTGTCATTAATAAAACAAAAGTATATATCAGTAATTTCTTCATCGTATTCTTCACTTTGAATAACCTCCTGATTTCTTTTACATGTGCTATTGTAACATGTGATTACATACTTGTAAAGTAATTATTACAAATTTGTTACAAGTATTCTAAAACAGAAATCAAGATTGTTTTTTCATATTTTTTACAATATAATCCCTATATACACTTCTTCTTTTATTACTTTATAACAATCCCTTCTTCTATCCCCTCTATTTTTGTGTTTTTTTCTCTAGTTTCTCTCCAGTATATTTGTTAAAATTTCATTTTTTCTCTACTCATTTTTCTTGATATCTAATGTTATCTCCCTAATTTTTTCCCTATTTAGAAGCATATTATTAAATATTTTTCTAATTATGTTACATTTTTGTAATTTTTCTCTCATGTAGTATTTATTGTCTTTTTTCTTTTATTTACTTTTTTAATCAGCAAACAAAATATCATTGTTCCACTATATTTTCTGTGTATTTTTCTTTTTAAAAGAATTTATCTGTATCAATACTTCCAATGTTTTTCACATTGTTCATATTCTCTACATCGATCAAAAAAAGCTATTACAAAATTGTTGCTTTAAAAATTTTGCAATAGCTTTTTTTCATTAATTTGGTTTATAAGAACTCTTCATAGAAACAATACGGTTAAATACAAGGTGATCTTCTGTTGTATCTTTTGTATCAACGCAGAAATATCCTTGACGAACAAATTGGAAACTATCTCCTTTTTTTGCTTCTTTAAATTCTGGTTCTAAATAACATTTTTTCAATACTGTTAAAGAGTCTGGATTTAGATTTAAGGAACCATCTTCGTTATAAACACCTTTTTCTTCATCGATAATATTTTCATAAAGACGAACTTCTGCTTCTACAGCATATGGTGCTGGTACCCAATGAATCGTTCCTTTTACTTTACGTCCAGTAAAGCCTGAGCCACTTCTTGTTTCAGGATCATACGTACAATGAATCTCTACTACTTTACCTGTTTCATCTGTAATATAATCTTGGCAAGTTACAAAATACGCATTCATGAAACGTACTTCATTTCCTGGATAAAGGCGGAAATATTTCTTTGGTGGTTCAATTTTAAAGTCATCTCTATCGATATAAAGCTCACGACAGAAAGGAACTTTTCTTGTGCCCATTTCTTCATTTTCTGGATTATTGGATGCCTCCATATATTCCACTTGACCTTCTGGATAGTTTGTAATAACAACTTTAATCGGATCAAGCACAGCCATTAATCTTGGTTTCTTCATTTTTAAATCTTCACGAATACAATATTCAAGCATTGCATAATCAACTGCACTATTTGCTTTTGAAACCCCTACAAGTTCCATGAACATTGCTAACGATTCTCTTGTAAATCCACGTCTTCTTAATGCACTAAGTGTTACAAGTCTTGGATCATCCCATCCGTCTACGATTCCATCTTCTACTAAACGTTTGATATAACGTTTTCCAGTAATGACATTTTGTAAATATAATTTAGCAAACTCAATCTGTTTTGGTGGATGGACGAATTCACATTCTTCTACAACCCAGTTATAAAGAGGTCTATGGTCTTCAAATTCTAATGTACAAATAGAATGTGTAATTCCTTCAATGGCGTCCTCAATTGGATGAGCAAAATCATACATTGGATAAATACACCATTTGTCTCCTGTATTATGATGGTGCATTCTTGCTACACGATAAATAATTGGGTCACGCATATTAATATTTGGTGATGACATATCAATTTTCGCACGAAGCACGCAAGCTCCATCTTCAAATTCACCATTTTTCATTTTTTCAAACAATTCTAAATTTTCTTCTACAGAACGTTCACGATATGGACTATTTTTTCCCGGTTCTGTCAATGTACCACGATATTCACGAATTTCTTCTGGTGTTAAGTGGCATACATATGCTTTTCCTTTTTTAATTAATTTTACAGCATATTCATACATTTGTTCAAAATAGTTTGAAGCATAGTATAGATTGTCTTTGATGTCACCTATTAACCATTCTACATCTTCTAAAATCGATTGTACAAACTCTGTCTTTTCTTTTGTCGGGTTTGTATCATCAAAACGTAAATTAAATGTTCCATTATATTTTTTGGCTAATCCATAATTTAATAAAATAGATTTAGCGTGTCCAATATGAAGATAACCATTTGGTTCTGGTGGGAAACGAGTCATAACCGTTTCATAAGTACCTTCTTCCAAATCTTTATCAATAATTTGTTCAATAAAATTCTTGGAAACTACTTCATTTTCCATTGATATTCCTCCCATTGCTTCTATCTTGCGTTTTATAGTATATAATATCATACGTATAGATAGTTTGTCCACAAAGATATTGTATTTTCTATTAAGCTTTTATACCCTTAACTGCTTCACTAATTACTTTTCCAAAACTATCTTGGATACAAAGCTGTGCCTTATTATCAAGTGGCGTTGCCGTCTTATTGATCAAAACAAGTTTATCCCCTCTATAATATTGAATGAGTCCAGCTGCTGGATAAACAGCTAATGATGTTCCACCGATTATTAGCATATCTGCTTTTTGAATCTCTCTCATTGCATCTTCCATTGTTTTTTGATTTAGACTTTCCTCATATAAAACAACATCTGGTTTCATTCTTCCACCACAGTCACAACTAGGAATTTCTCTTTCTTCTAATTGTTCTAATAATTGATTTGCTGAGTAAAATTTTCCACAACGTGTACAATAATTGCGTCGTACAGAACCATGAAGTTCATATACATGTTTACTTCCTGCTTTTTGATGAAGCCCATCGATATTTTGTGTGATGACAGCTTTTAACTTTCCCATTTCCTCTAACTTTGCTAATATTTCATGCCCTATATTCGGTTTTGCATCTAAGTATAGCATTTTCTCCTTATAAAAGCGAAAAAACTCCTCTGGATGCTTTACATAAAAACTATGACTTAATATTTCTTCTGGTGGGAATTGATAGGTTTG
>JADIML010000169.1 GCA_017694765.1 Candidatus Scybalomonas excrementavium | reverse complement strand
ATATCCTTTTATATATAATTTATTATTATAATATTGAAATTTTTCTGCATTCGATCTGTTTTCTACTAATTTCCAACTATCATTATCATTGCTTGTCCAGGCTATATATTTGTCATTATATACATTCTTTAAATATATACCATCATTACTTGTTTCTACTATCCACTGATTTTGGATATTATTGGCTTTCTCACTACCTGTAGAATTGATATTAACTACATCTAAGCTACTATTAAACGTATATCCGTTACTAGATAAAATCAAATATGTCTGATTATTTTCTAATGTAGTAACAGCCTCCCAATTATATTCTTGGTTCGTTGCTGTAATTGCCTCATATCCATCTGGAATTTCTACTTCACGTGCTGTATATTCATATTGTTTTGTTCTATCTCGACTTGGAAGGTTATCCCATTGACTAGTCCAATGATTGGCCTCACTCAAGACTAAAGTGTAACCAGATACTTTATGTTCTTCTTTCCAGCTATTTTCTCCTTTGTATCTTCTATATAACTGTACCGTTACAGAATCTGGATGTTCTTCTCCATCAAGCCATTCTTTTGTTACTGTAACCGTTGTACTACCATTATCACTATTTCCACTCGTAAGCACTACAACAGAATCTGTATACTCTTCTTTATAACTTCCTACATAAGTGTTTATATTTGTTTCCTCTTCTTCTATGGAAGTTTTTAAAGAAAGTGGCTTATATGTAGAAATTGTTAATTCTTCTTCCTCCTTAATAGCTGCCTCTATTTCATCTACATCTTCAATAGTAACTTCCAGATCTTCTTCTATTCCTGTTTCTATTCCAAGCCGTTTTGCAATTTCTTCTTCTTGAATAATAAAACAACTTGTTTCTATGCCATTAATATCTTTTACAACTTGTTCTCCAAGCTGTTCTTTTGTTACTTCCACTTTATTAGAAGGATCTTTGCTACTATAAACATATTGTTTATCATTTTCTTTGATAATTGTTAAGTATTCGGAATCCTCTGTAATTTCCTCTTCTTTTACTGGAACCCATACTTTTTCTTGTCCACTATATTGTGCCATTCCAGATGGATATCCTTGAATTTCATCTTCTACAACAGAATATTGAATCCGTTCTCCATTTGCATTATATAAAGGAAGATCTTTTACTGTTGCTTTCCAACTAGCTTGTTTCGTCAATGTTGTCGTTGCAACTTCTTTTCCTTCATCATTGTAAATGTGAATTCCAATTTCTGTGATATCTTCTGGCTCTTTTTCATCTTTCCATTCTTTTGTAATATGAATTGCAGTTAATCCATTTTTACTTATTTTAGTAGGCGTTTTATTTCCTAAAAATACAATTTCATTTTGCTTATAAGAAGTACCATTTACTAAAATTCGTAAACTGCCATCCTCACTAAAGTTAGAATCTATTTTTTTCCATGCACCTTCTTCATTCGTCTGATATACTTCTACTGTTTTTGTATCTTTATCATACTCGAATTCTTCAAAGGTAATATTAAAGTCTCCTGTTGGTTGTACTTCTTGCCCATTCGTTAGAAATACAATTTGGAATCCTTTTTGTTCTAAAATACTAAGCTCGTCACTCTCTAACATGGATTTTAGAGTTTCCATATCCATATTAGAAGATTCCTCTGCTTTTATACGAATATCTTTTAAATCTGTTTCATTAAAATTGCTTTTACTTCCTGATATTGTAACCAGTGTATCTTCTTTTGTTCTTGCCTTTACTATAATGTCACTAACATTTTCTTCTGCTGTCCAAGAAAGATTTGCAACTTTCTTATTTTCAATGCGTTCCACTGGAACATTACCTTTCCAGCCTTCCACTTCTCCTTGTAATTGCTGTGCAATTTCTCCATATCCACCATCTGCTGATGCTGCCACATAAATCTCTAAATATTGATCCATTTTTGGCATTTCTTGTTGTATCTCTTCTTCATCGTGAATAGGAACTGTTACCTCTGTAGTCTCTTCAGGTAATACTTCTGGTCCTGTAAGATTTTGATCCGCTTTTGGTATCTCTTCTGGTGTTGTATGACTGTTTTCTTCTGTTGTTACTTCTTGACTTTCTGTGGATACTTGTTCTGTCACTTCACTCTCTGTATGTTCTATATCATTTTCTGCCATGATATATGCTGCTTCGGTCATCGCAATTTTATTAAATGTCGTTGGATCAACTATTGTCACATCTTTCTTCTCTGCTGTGACTTCTTGCTTCACATTTTCTGACTTATCTGTTGTGTCTTCTACTTGTTCTTCTTCTATTACTTTTTCTGTTGCCACTTCTGTCTTTTCTTCCTCTGGCACTTTTTCTGTTGTGGCTTCTACTTGTTCTTCTTCTGGTATTTTTTCTGTTGTGGCTTCTACTTGTTCTTCTTCTGGTACTTTTTCTGTCGTGGCTTCTGCCTTTTCTTCTTCTGGTATTTTTTCTGTTGTCGCTTCTGCTTCTTCTTCCGTTGCTTTTTCTGTTGTCGCTTCTGTCTTTTCTTCTTCTGTCACATCAGTACTTCCTGTGTCCTCTTTTGAACTTTCTATATTCTCTGATGTTTGTTCTGGTTGTACTTGGCTTCCTCCACCTGTACTAACATTACTTTCATTCGTAATAACCTCTACATCCGATGTATAATTTAAAACAAATGCTGTCTTTTCTTCTGGTTGTAACGTAAACCAATAGTTATGTTTTATAACATTCCTGTTTTCTTCATCCAGTATTTCTTCTTTATGTAACTGAATTGTAGTTCCGTCTTCTGTCATTACTTCACAAATATTTTCTTCATTGAATTGATATTCGAAAGATAATCCACCACCAACACCTTTTGTATAAATAACGAACGTAGTTGGTTCTGTTCCTTGCAATGCTTGTGCTGTAATTCTTACTGGAACTACTTGTCCAAATGCTGTATTTTCCCTCATAGCTTCTACGCTAATATTATCGTATGCCATACTAATAGCTGGTTTTGTTAAAACACTATATACAAGAAATATAACAGCTATGGCAATAACCGTAAGAATTTGATAATGATGTCTCATTTTCATACTATTTTTTAAGTATTGACTTATTTTGGTTTGAAGTTCTTTTTGCATAACGGCTTCCCTCCTCTCTCTAATTGATAAGTCCTATTTCATTCAGTGGCCAAACCCGAATGGCTACTTTTCCTACGATGGATTCATCTGCAATACATCCAATCGTTGAGGATCGACTATCTATGGATACATCTCGATGGTCTCCCATAACAAAGATCCGATTATCAGGAACTTGATATGGAAATGATAAATCACATTCACCAAGACTTTTTCCTGAAATATAAGGCTCTTCTAACTTTTCTCCATTTACAAAAACGGTTCCATCTTTCTCGATTACAATTTGGTCACCAGCTACTCCAATCACCCGTTTTAAGAGAATTTTATTATTGTAATAAAAAGCTACGATATCGCCTCGTTTGAATTCACTTCCTTTTAAGGCTACTACAATTTCTTTATTCTTTAATGTTGGTTCCATGCTCGTTCCGTATACTCTAAGAACTGGTAAAAACAATGTAGCAATTAAAAAAGCTACTGCTGCAACAACAAGTAAAATGTATATTGTGCCTCTTAATGTTCTTCCATATTCTTTTGTATGCCGAACACGTTTGAGCTCTTTTTCTAGCTGCTCTACCGTTGCAATTTCTTTTGTATCTGCTTTCATATACTACCTCTTTTCTCGCTATCTTTCTTGATACTAGCGAATGAACTCTACCCTTTCTTAGTTTTTTATTTCTATCAGAACTATTTTCTTTCCTACGTAGCCTCTGCTTTTAATTTCGCATTTGATAGGATTTGATCTGCTTCCTTTTTGGCTTGTTCTAATATCCATTGTGCTTTCAAGTTTGCTTCCTCTAATATCGTGTTTGCTTGTTCTTCTTCCTTTTTTTGTAACTGCTTTATATTTGATAAATATTGATCAGCTGCTGCTTGAGCATTTTCAAATACTTTATTTAACTCCAACGCTGCATTTGCTATAGAACCTGCATTTTGAATTCGAATCTCCTTCTCTTCTTGAAGTTTTTTTAATACTTCATTTTCATGTTCTAACTCTTCATTTCTTTTACCCATATCAACTAACATTTCTAAGAGTGCTACACGCCCTAACTTTTTTAATTCTTTATCTGTCATAGAAGTCTCCCCTCTCTTTTATTTGGCTCATAATAAAGTGTCCCTTGTACACTCTTCGTAACTTTCAGTTACTTCTAACAATGTAACAAGGTATTTCCTATGAAATAAAAAAAGCACTGTTAAATTAACAGTGCAGTTAGTCAATCATAGCTTTATTTGCCTTAGACACTTAACTTTGCGTCATTACTTTTCAGTAATTTTGCCCTTTTACTTCTTCTATCTCTTTGGTTTTCCTAACAATTCGTAACCTCATTTATCATAAAGTTTACATCCTTTATACTTTATTGTTCTGAGTTACATTTTCTCACGCTTTCTTCTTTCATAGAAAACCAATTCTCTTCTAAAAGAATGGACAAACTCTTTTTATGAAATAAAAAAAGCACTGTTAAATTAACAGTGCAGTCAGTCGATCATAGCTTTATTGCCTTAGATACTTAACTTTGCGTCATTACTTTTCAGTAATTTTGCCTTTTTACTATTTATTGTATGCACATATATTACTCGCATATCCATATTTTGTCAATACTTTTTTGTAAATTTTTTCATTTTTTTAAAAGTAAATTTCGGCTATATTCCTTAATTTGATTCACTTTTATCATCATACCCATCTTATAGAGTCTGAATAAAGTGTGACTTACTAAGAAAAATTTTCTATAAAGTAAAAAGGGAAGAAACCATTTCGTTTCTTCCCTTTCTATAGCAATTATTCTTCTATATGATCCATTGCAAATTCTAAGTCATCTGCAAAATCAATTTCTTCCATCTCTTCTTGAGCTGGTACTTGATCTGTATCAAGTTTTACAGAACGATAGCGCTTCATACCAGTACCTGCTGGAATTAGCTTACCGATAAGAACGTTTTCTTTCAGACCAATTAATGGATCGATTTTTCCTTTAATCGCTGCTTCTGTAAGAACTTTTGTTGTTTCCTGGAAGGAAGCTGCTGATAAGAAAGAATTTGTTGCAAGAGACGCTTTTGTAATACCAAGCATTACTTGTTTTCCTTCTGCCGGTTCTTTGCCTTCTTGGATCATCTGTTTATTAATATCGTCATAGTCTAAAATATCTACCAATGTTCCTGGTAAGTATTCTGTATCTCCGCTTTCTTCAATACGGATTTTCTTTAACATTTGACGAACGATAACTTCAACGTGCTTGTCGTTAATATCTACACCTTGGAGACGGTAAACTCTTTGTACTTCTTGGATCATATAATCCTGAACAGCTCTTACCCCTTTGATCTTTAATAAGTCATGTGGGTTGATAGAACCTTCTGTTAATTCATCCCCAGCTTCTAATACCTGTCCATCGAGAACTTTAATACGAGAACCGTAAGGAATTAAGTACGCTTTTGTTTCACCAGTTTCATGGTTTGTAATCACAACTTCACGTTTTTTCTTTGTATCTTTAATCTGTACAACTCCACCAAATTCAGCGATAATTGCAAGACCTTTTGGTTTACGCGCTTCGAATAACTCTTCGACACGAGGAAGACCCTGTGTAATATCGTCACCGGCTACCCCACCAGCATGGAACGTACGCATTGTAAGCTGTGTACCTGGTTCCCCGATAGACTGAGCCGCAATAATACCAACTGCTTCACCAACTTGTACTGCCTGACCTGTTGCCATGTTCGCTCCGTAACATTTTGCACAAGCACCGATCTTAGAACGACAAGTCAACATTGTACGAATACGAACTTTTTCATATCCTGCTTTGATAACTGCTTCTGCACGTTTTGGAGTAATCATGTTATTGGCTTTTACGATGATTTCTCCTGTTTCAGGATTGATTAAATCTTCACCTGCATAACGTCCTGTAATACGTTCCTGAAGGCTTTCAATGACTTCTCTACCATCCATGAATGCTTCTACATACATTCCCGGAATTTCTCCTGTTCCTTCACAACAATCCACTTCACGGATAATTAAATCCTGAGATACGTCTACAAGACGACGTGTTAAATATCCGGAATCGGCTGTACGAAGAGCTGTATCGGAAAGACCTTTACGAGCACCATGGGCAGAAATGAAGTATTCCAGTACATCAAGACCTTCACGGAAGTTTGATTTGATTGGTAACTCGATTGTACGTCCTGATGTATCCGCCATAAGTCCACGCATACCAGCTAACTGTTTGATCTGCTGGTTAGAACCACGGGCACCAGAGTCAGCCATCATAAAGATGTTGTTATATTTATCAAGACCTGAAATCAGTTTTTCTGTTAAAAGGTTATCGGCTGCGAACCATGTTTTAACAACAGAATTATAACGTTCTTCTTCTGTCATAAGACCACGTCTATAGTATTTTGTAATCTTTTCTACAGATTCTTGTGCTTCTTCAAGAATTTGTTTTTTCTCTTCTGGCACTGTCATATCAGATACAGATACTGTTAATGCTCCTCTTGTAGAGAATTTATAACCAATTGACTTAATATCATCTAATACTTCTGCTGTTTTTGTTGCTCCATGTGTGTTAATACATTTATCAAGAATACCTTTTAACTGTTTTTTACCTACATGGAAATCAACTTCTGGTTTTAAATAATTTTCTTCTACACTACGATCTACATATCCAAGATCTTGTGGGATAATTTCATTAAATAATAAACGTCCCATTGTTGTATCGTAGATATAGGAAACTGTTTCACCAGTTGGTTTCTTACCTGTCATACGAACTTTAATTGGTTCGTGAAGTGTAATTTCTTTATTTTCATAAGCTAAATATGCTTCGTTTGTAGATTTGAATACTTTATTCTTATTCTGTTCTGGTTTAATAAGAGTTAAGTAATAAATACCAAGTACCATATCCTGTGATGGAACTGCTACTGGAGCACCATCTGATGGTTTTAATAAGTTGTTTGGTGATAAGAGTAAGAAACGACATTCCGCTTGCGCTTCTACAGATAATGGAAGATGGACAGCCATCTGGTCACCATCGAAATCGGCATTATACGCTGTACAAACAAGTGGATGAAGTTTAATCGCTTTCCCTTCTACAAGAATTGGTTCAAATGCCTGAATACCAAGTCTATGAAGTGTAGGAGCACGGTTTAACATAACTGGATGTTCTTTAATAACATCTTCTAATACATCCCAAACTTCTGGTTGTAATTTTTCTACCATTTTTTTAGCAGATTTAATATTGTGAGCAAGTTTTTTAGCAACTAACTCTTTCATAACAAATGGTTTGAATAATTCAATTGCCATTTCTTTTGGAAGACCACACTGATAAATTTTAAGTTCTGGTCCTACTACGATAACAGAACGTCCTGAGTAGTCAACACGTTTACCAAGAAGGTTCTGACGGAAACGACCTTGTTTCCCTTTTAACATATCAGAAAGGGATTTTAATGCACGGTTTCCTGGCCCTGTTACTGGACGTCCACGTCTACCGTTATCAATTAAAGCATCAACCGCTTCTTGTAACATTCTCTTCTCATTACGAACGATAATATCTGGTGCTCCTAACTCAAGAAGACGTTTTAAACGGTTGTTACGGTTAATAATTCTTCTATATAAATCATTTAAATCAGATGTTGCAAAACGTCCACCATCAAGCTGTACCATTGGACGAATATCTGGTGGAATAACTGGAACTACATCTAAAATCATCCATTCTGGTTTGTTGTTAGAACCTCTAAATGCTTCTACAACTTCTAAACGTTTGATAATTCTAGCACGTTTTTGTCCTGTTGCTTCTTTTAACTCTGCCTTTAATTCTTTTGCTTCTTTTTCAAGATTGATTTCACTTAAAAGACGTTTGATTGCTTCTGCACCCATTCCAACTTCAAAATCGCCCTGATACTTCTCATAAGCATCACGAAACTCTTTTTCGGTCAATACTTGCTTATAAGACAAATCAGATTTGCGTGGATCAAGTACGATATACGATGCAAAATAAAGTACTTTTTCAAGTGTTCTAGGAGAAATATCAAGAATTAACCCCATACGAGATGGAATTCCTTTAAAGTACCAAATATGAGAAACTGGAGCTGCAAGCTCAATGTGTCCCATTCTTTCTCTACGAACACTAGCTTTTGTTACCTCTACACCACAACGGTCACAGATAACACCTTTATATCTAATTTTTTTATATTTACCACAGTGACATTCCCAGTCCTTTTGAGGTCCAAAAATTCTTTCACAGAAAAGTCCATCTTTTTCAGGCTTTAACGTTCTGTAATTGATGGTCTCTGGTTTTTTTACCTCACCTCTTGACCATTCTCTGATCTTTTCCGGTGAAGCTAAACCGATTTTAATGGCGTCAAAATTCATAGGCTGATCAATTTCTTGATTATTAAGTTCTGACATTCTGGTTACTCCTTCCCGTGCTAATGAACATATCCACACCAAAATTGGTGTTTCTTGCTCGAGTAATCTCTTATTTTTATAGCAAAATTTTTGCCAAGTTTCACGAATTTATAAATACATCTATTGCTTATCTTTTTCACAATGATGAAAACCAAAAGCACCAAATAGGAGTGCAAGCACTCCTACTTAGTTCTATATATTATTGCTCTTCTTTAGAAATCAGAATCATCTGCTCCTATTGGTACAGCATCAAAATCATCTAATGGATCTTCCCCATCTTCATAGGAGCCTTCTTTAAATCCCATATCTCCAAAAGATTCTTCTTGTTCTAAGCCAAAGTTAGAATCCCCTTCGATCATTGGTGTTAAATCTTCATTTCCATAATCGACTCTCTCTTGAATTTCGATTTCTGTTGCATCTTCTTTTAAGACACGTACATCTAATGCAAGTGACTGGAATTCTTTTAATAATACTTTGAAAGATTCTGGAATACCTGGTTCCGGAATATTTTCTCCTTTAATGATGGCTTCATATGTCTTAACACGACCAACAACATCATCAGATTTCACTGTAAGGATTTCCTGTAATGTGTAAGATGCACCATACGCTTCAAGAGCCCAAACTTCCATCTCACCAAAACGCTGTCCACCAAACTGCGCTTTACCACCAAGTGGCTGTTGTGTTACCAAGGAGTAAGGACCAGTAGAACGAGCATGGATCTTATCGTCTACTAAGTGGTGGAGTTTTAAGTAGTGCATGAATCCGATTGTTACAGGACTATCAAATTCTTCTCCTGTACGTCCGTCACGGAGCTGAACTTTACCTGTACGATTTAATGGAACACCTCTCCATTCTGCACGATGTGCACGATTATCATAGAGGTATTTCATCACATCATCGCTTACTTTTGGACCCCATTTTTCTTCGAAATCAGGCCATCCCCAGTTTGCGTAATCGTTTGCCATCTCAAGTGTATCCATAATGTCATTTTCATCAGCACCATTAAAGACTGGTGTCGATACATTAAAGCCTAATACTTTAGATGCAAGACTTAAGTGGATTTCTAATACCTGTCCGATATTCATACGAGAAGGCACCCCAAGAGGATTTAATACGATATCAAGCGGTCTTCCGTTTGGAAGGAATGGCATATCTTCCACTGGAAGAATTCTTGAGATAACCCCTTTATTACCATGGCGACCAGCCATCTTATCACCAACAGAGATTTTTCTCTTCTGTGCGATATAAACACGTACAGATTTATTTACTCCTGGTGGAAGCTCATCTCCATTTTCTCTTGTGAATACTTTTGCATCTAATACGATACCATAAGAACCATGTGGAACTCTTAAAGAAGTATCTCTAACTTCACGAGCTTTTTCACCGAAGATTGCTCTTAAAAGACGTTCTTCTGCTGTTAATTCTGTTTCACCCTTTGGTGTTACTTTACCAACTAAGATATCTCCTGCACGAACTTCTGCACCGATTCGAATAATACCATTTTCATCAAGATCTTTTAACACATCTTCATTAAGACCTGCTAAATCTCTTGTAATTTCTTCCTGTCCAAGTTTTGTATCTCTTGCTTCTGCTTCATATTCTTCGATATGAACGGATGTATAGACATCATCTTGAACTAAACGTTCACTTAAAAGAACCGCATCCTCGTAGTTATAACCTTCCCAAGTCATAAATCCGATTAATGGGTTTTTACCAAGTGCTAATTCACCATTGCTTGTAGAAGCACCATCTGCTAATACTTCTCCTGCTTTTACATGGTCACCTTTGTTTACGATTGTTCTCTGATTCATACAGTTTGATTGGTTGCTTCTTGCAAATTTCACTGTATGATATACATCTCTTGTGCCATCTTCTCTTCTTACGATGATTTCTTTGGATGTCGCTTTTTCTACAACACCATCATGTTCTGCAACAACACAAGCTCCTGAGTCAACCGCAGCTTTTGATTCCATTCCAGTTCCTACAACAGGTGCTTCTGTTCTAAGAAGAGGTACTGCCTGACGCTGCATGTTAGATCCCATTAACGCACGGTTCGCATCATCGTTTTCAAGGAAAGGAATCATAGATGTCGCTACAGAGAATACCATCTTAGGTGATACGTCCATTAAGTCCATACGAGCTTTTGGGAACTGAGATGTTTCTTCACGGTAACGACCAGATACGTTATCATGAAGGAAATATCCATTTTCATCAATTGGTTCATTCGCCTGTGCAACTGTATAATTATCTTCTTCGTCTGCTGTCAAATATACAAATTCATCGGTAACTCTTGGATTTTGTGGATCGGATTTATCAAGAACTAAATATGGAGCTTCAATAAATCCATATTGATTAATTCTCGCATAAGTCGCTAATGAGTTAATAAGACCGATGTTTGGACCTTCCGGTGTTTCGATTGGACACATTCTACCATAATGTGTATAGTGAACGTCACGAACTTCGAAACCTGCACGATCTCTTGAAAGACCACCTGGTCCTAATGCAGAAAGACGTCTTTTGTGAGTAAGCTCTGATAATGGATTGTTCTGATCCATAAACTGAGATAACTGAGAGCTTCCAAAGAATTCTTTCACTGCTGCAGTAACTGGTTTAATATTAATTAAAGATTGTGGAGAAACTGTTTCTAAATCCTGTGTTGTCATTCTTTCACGAACAACACGTTCTAATCTTGATAAACCAATACGATATTGATTTTGTAATAATTCTCCAACTGCACGAATACGACGATTTCCTAAGTGGTCAATATCATCAGAAGTTCCAAATCCATACTCTAAATGTAAATTATAGTTAATAGAAGCTAAAATATCTTCTTTTGTAATGTGTTTTGGTACTAAATCTACCACATTTTTACGAATTGCTTCTTTGATCTCTTCCATATCATCATATTCTGCTAAAATTCCAGCTAATACTGGATAATACACAGCTTCTGTGATACCAAATTCTTCTGGATCTACATCCACATAAGCTCTAAGATCTACCATCATATTAGAAAGAACTTTTACAACTCTTTCTTCTGCTTCCATCATAACAAATGGTACTGCTGCATTTTGAATCTGATCGGCTAATTCTCTTGTTACAACAGTTCCTGCTTCTGCAATGATTTCTCCTGTAGACATATCTACAACATCTTCTGCTAATTTATGTCCACTAATTCTATTTTTAAGAGCTAATTTTTTATTAAATTTGTAACGTCCAACCTTTGCAAGGTCATATCTTCTAGGGTCGAAAAACATACTATTGATCAGGCTTTCTGCACTATCTACTGATAAAGGCTCACCTGGACGGATTTTTTTGTATAACTCTAATAAACCATCTTGATAATTATCAGATGGATCCTTTTCAAAACTAGCCAAAATCTTTGGTTCTTCACCGAACAATTCTTTAATTTCTGCATTTGTTCCAATTCCTAAAGCACGGATTAAGACAGTAATTGGAACTTTTCTTGTTCTATCAACACGAACATAAAATACGTCGTTTGAATCTGTTTCATATTCTAACCATGCACCACGGTTTGGAATAACGGTACTTGAATATAATTCTTTTCCGATTTTATCATGACCAATCGCATAATAAATACCTGGTGAACGAACTAACTGGCTAACGATAACACGTTCTGCACCATTGATCACAAATGTACCTGTCTTTGTCATTAAAGGCAGGTCACCCATAAAGATATCATGCTGACTAAATTCATCTGTTTCTCTGTTATAAAGTCTTACCTTTACTTTCAGAGGAGCAGCATAAGTGGCATCTCTTTCCTTACACTCTTCAATTGTGTACTTGACGTCATCTTCACATAATGTGAAGTCCACAAATTCAAGACTTAACTGTCCGCTATAATCTGTGATAGGTGAGATATCATTAAAAACTTCTTTGAGTCCTTCATCTAAGAACCACTGATAAGAATTTTTCTGAACTTCGATCAGGTTTGGCATCTCTAAAATTTCTTTTTGTCTTGCATAGCTAACTCTGACACTTTTGCCAGCTTTGACCGGATGTATTCTGTTCTTTTCCATTGATGTTTTCACCCCTTGAATATTTTATAAAAAATTAACATTGTTTCTACTTTATCGATCCCATGGGCGTATGATCCCATAATATCGCATTATGATATGTTATCACACTTGTCAATCTCTGTCAATTATATTTTCTTTTTTTTCATAGATTCCCTTGACAAGCTCATTTAGACCAAAGTGTGCATTGCACACTCTTCGCGACTTTAAGTTACTTCTAGCAATGCACGCTTTGCCGCGCGCGAGCAATTTGTGAAGCAAAATTATCTTCTTTGCGAGCTGCGCATCGTTCGCACATAGTGCTTTTTTATGTTATAGGATAACTCGCTTTCCGATGAATTTCCTATAACATAAAAAAGAACAAGCACAGAATGACTGATACTTATTAGAAAGAAGAGTCTATTTCTGTGCTTGCCACTCATTTCTCTTATACAGTTTCTAAAGAGAATCCAAAGTAACGTACAGAGTTATTGTAAGAAATATTTTTGATCATAGCTCCCACACGCTCTTGATCCCATGGATACTCTCCATTTTCTACAAGGTTTCCTACAAGTTCACAAAGAATTCTTCTGAAATATTCATGTCTTGTATAAGATAAGAAACTTCTTGAATCTGTCAACATTCCAATAAAGTTTCCAAGAAGTCCTAAGTTTGCAAGAGATAACATTTGTTCTGTCATTCCTGTCTTATGATCGTTGAACCACCATGCGGAACCTTGTTGAATTTTTCCAACTGCATCTGATTCTTGGAAACATCCAAGAAGTGTTCCAATAGAAGCATTATCCGTTGGATTTAAACTATAAAGAACTGTTTTTGGAAGCTGATCTTCCATACAAAGAGCATCGAGATAAGAAGCTAATTCTGTAATTGGTACACGATTGTAAATGCCATCAAATCCTGTATCTGCTCCAATTTTCTTAAACATCTTTGTATTGTTATTTCTTGTTACACCAAAGTGTAATTGCATACCCCAATCAAGTCTCTTATATTCTTTTCCTAAGTAAAGCATGCAAGCTGTTTTAAATTTCATTTCTTCGTCTTCCGATAATCCTTCACCAGCAAAACGTTTTGCTAAAATGGCATCTACTTCTGCCTCTGTTGCTTCTACATATGGAATGTATAATAAACCATGATCACTTGCTTTACATCCCATTTCATTGAAGAATTCCATTCTCTTTGTCATGGCACATTTCCAATCAGCAAATGTTTTGATTTCTACTCCTGCAACTTCAGCGAGTTGTTTTGTATAATCAACAAAATCTGGTTTTTCAATAGAAACTGCTCTATCTGGTCTCCAAGCTGGAAGAACTTGAATATCAAATGTTTCATCTTCTTTAATTATCTTATGCCATCTTAAGTCATCAATTGGATCATCTGTTGTACAAATCAATGTTACACCAGAAGCCTTCATAATTCCTCTTGCACTCATTTCAGGCTTGGCAAGTTTTTCATTACAAATGTTCCAAACTTCTTCTGCTGTATCACCATTTAAAGCACCTTCATATCCGAAGTAATTTTTTAACTCTAAATGGCTCCAATGATAAAGAGGGTTTCCAATTGCTTTTTCTAATGTTTCTGCCCATTTTTGGAATTTTTCTCTATCAGAAGCATCTCCTGTAATATAGCGTTCTTCTACACCATTGCTGCGCATCTGACGCCATTTATAGTGATCGCCACCAAGCCAAACTTGTGTAATATTATCAAAATGTCTGTCTTCTGCAATCTCTTGTGGATTGATATGACAGTGGTAATCTAAAATTGGTGTTTTTTCTGCATATTCATGATAAAGAATTTTTGCAGTTTCTGTAGAAAGTAAAAAATCTTGATCCATAAATTTTTTCATTTTACAGTTCCTCCATCTATTATTTCTTCTAATTCCAAAAAAGGTGTTAAAACAACTTAAGAAATTTGCTCTCTTAAATTGTCATAACACCTCCTCTTTTATACAATATTTTACTTTATTATTTCAAAACCGATTACATGGCAAGTTACTTGCCCTTCACATACATTAAGCATCTAGTGCTTTTTCAAACATATCAAGTAATTCTTTTTGGTACGCTTCATCAAATGTACCTTCTACTAATTTAGGGAAAGCCTCATTTTTTAAACGTTCCCAGCTTTCGCCTTCTTTATTTACGATGATTGGGAAGAACCAAACGCCATTTTTGAAGGCACTATCTCTATCTCCAGGTGCATCTCCAACCATTAATGTGTTCTTCTTGTCATATCCAAGTTTTAATAGTTCTCCGATACAATATGCTTTAGAACCAGCTTCTTGGCTTAAAAGCACACGGCAATCTTCTTTTAATCCATGTTTTGTCCACTCTGTTTCAACAGCTTCTCCATTAGCAGAAGATACGGCTGTTAAATCTGCTTGTTGGCACATAAAATCCATTGTATCTTTTACATGTTCAAATGGTTTATCATCTTTTGGAAGCTCTGTAATAGAACGATTTACATGAATACTCCAAAGAAGTGCATTTTCCATACATGGGTTGTTTGTTTTTTGGCAGTACGCCATAAGAGCTGGATTAGAAAGCTCATTTGCTTCTTTGGTCCATGTTACAAACTCATCAAGCCCTTCGATTTCATATCCTTTTTCTCTTGCCCAAAGAAGACCTAATGCTAATCCTTTGAAACGGTTAATTCCTCTTGTTTTTGTGAAAAGGTTTACTTCATTCCAGTAAGCAAGTCCTTCTTCTTCTACTTCTTCTAAACCATATTGTTTAATCCATTCTGGTCCAAAACATTTAAAATGTTTTACATTCATTGTATCCATCGCACAACCATCGCTGTCGATACAAACAAGGAAATCTTTTTCTTTCTTAAAATCAAAGTATCCCATCTTTTTCATCTCCTAATCTCTTCTATTATCAAATAATAGGATACACTATAGTAAAAATTACCAACGTGTATCAGGTAATCCACAGAAGGAATCAACAGGATCAATTCCTTTAAATTCAGAACGTCCCACTAATTTTTCCACAAGTGCATCTAATGTATGTTCATTTTTATCATAAGCATTGATATAAGTTTTTACTTGAGGTACATCTGCTAAGTGGAATGGACAGCAAAGAGAAATGAAGATTGTTGGAATTTCATGCACATACCAAGGCATATCTGGTGTCCCTTTGCTTAATTTCCACTCAATTCTCTGTACCGTTGCACATAAGCTATCTACATAAGCAACTTGGATAATTAAATCATAGTTATCTGTAATGTTAGTAATAGGCGCTTTTCCAGCATACATATTTTTCATAGCCTGTCCAACTTCTTCTTTTGGAAGTTTTGCTATCTTATCGATTGCAGATTCGTAAATTGTAACCTCGAATCCTTCTGCTTCTAACTTTTTCTTTAAATAATCAATATGACTTTCTTTTTTTCCAGCTCCACCAGCCATAAGTGCAAATGCACTTTCTTTTTCCTGTGAAACTAATAAAACACGTTTGTGTTTTTCTGTAGAAAGTGGAAGTGGAGAATCTCCGATATTTTTTACTAATGTGATCGCTTTATCAGATACTTCTTTTGCGATCTCTTTAAATTCTTCTGAACCGATTACACTTAATCCTTCTTCTGCTGGTGTAATTTGTTCTGGTGTTTTTTTGTGAAGTCCTAAGTATGCTTTTACACCTAAGATTCTTTCTAATGCATCTTGAAGACGTTCTTCTGTGATGACACCATTTTTGTATCCGTTCATCATATATTCGAAATCTTCATCTGGATCGTTGAAGAATAAGAACATATCACATCCTGCTGCAATCGCATGAGGAAGAATATCACTTCTCTTCATCATTGCTGTTAAACCAACCATGTGAGAAGCATCTGTTACAACCATACCGTTGAAACCTAATTTTCCTCTTAATAAGTCAGTAATTAACTCTTTACAAAGAGTTGCTGGCATTGTTTCTTCATCTTTCATAGAAGGATTGAAGAATTTTTGGTAAGCTGGCATCATAATATGACCTGCCATAACTGTATGAACACCTGCATCGATCATACCTTTGTATACTTTACCAAATGTTTCATCCCATTCTTCACAAGAGTATGTGTTTACCGAATTGCTTAAATGTTGATCTCTTTCATCAATTCCATCTCCTGGGAAATGTTTCATTGCACAAACCATGTTGCTTTCCATGAAACCTTTCATATATGCTTTAGAAAATTCTAAAACACGATCAGGATCATCACCGAATGTACGGTTAGAGATAATTGGATTTCTCCAGTTACGGTTAATATCTACGATTGGTGCAAAAGACCAGTTACATCCAACTGCTGCTGCTTCAATCCCAGAAACACGTCCCATTTCATACGCGTATTTCACATCATTTGTAGCACCAACTTTTACTTCTAAACCAATTTCTGTACCATCTGTACAAGCACCATTTCCACCAGCTTCTGTATTTGCTGCAATAAGCATTGGGATTTTAGATACTTTTTGTAAAATACGGTTCTGATCATATACTTCTTTTGCTGTACCCGGATTATAACGAACAGCACCAAATTTATATTTTGTTACAACATCTGTTAAATATTCTTCTGTTCTTGAAGAACCCATGTTTACGAAAAGCTGTCCGATCTTTTCTTCAATTGTCATAGAATCAATCGTATCTTTTACCCATTTAATTGCTTCATCATCTAAGTAATATGGTTTTGCTTTTAAATCTACTCTTGCCATTTTAACAATCCTTTCTAATCATAACATTATCTTCTCACAATTTTCTTTTTTAATTTCACGCCCATTTTCTATCGTGAGATACTTTATCCTATGCTCTTTTGATATGAAAGATCCATACGAAACACTTCACTTTCATCCTTTTCTACAAGGATAATAGAAGTGTTCGTATGGTTCTAACATAAATTATTGATTCATTAAACTCCTGAGTAAGCAGAGAATCCACCATCGATTGGAATTACAACACCTGTAATAAATCCAGCTGCATCGTTGTTTACTAAGAATAATAAACTTCCAAGAAGTTCTTCTGCAGCACCAAAACGTTTCATTGGTGTAGCTGCTAAGATTTTTCCTGTTCTAGCTGTTGGTGTTCCATCTTCATTATATAATAATTTTTCGTTCTGCTTTGTTACGAAGAATCCTGGTGCAATTGCATTTACGCGAATTCCTGTTCCTGCAAAGTGAACTGCTAACCACTGTGTGAAGTTGCTAATAGCAGCTTTTGCTCCACTGTAAGCAGGAATTTTTGTAAGTGGTGTGTAAGCGTTCATAGAAGAAATGTTAATAATGTTACATCCTTCTTTTTCTACCATGTCTTTTGCAAATTCTTGTGTTGGAAGAAGTGTTCCGATGAAGTTTAAGTTAAATACAAATTCAACACCACTTTGTTCTAAATCAAAGAAAGATTTTGTATCAGCATCGATATCCCCAGCTTCAAAGTATTCTTTATCTGTTGTTGCTCTTGGGTTATTTCCACCTGCACCATTGATTAAGATATCACATGTTCCAAAATCAGCAAGAATTTTATCATGTGCTTCTTTTAAACTTTCTTTATCTAATACGTTTGCTTTATATCCTTTTGCAACATATCCTTCTTTTACGATTTCATCTGCATAAGCTTGAGCAGCTTCTTCATTTAAATCAAGAAGAGCAACTTTAGCTCCTGCTGTTGCTAATGCGTGAGCCATCATAGAGCAAAGAACTCCACCTGCACCTGTTACAACTGCTACTTTTCCGTTTAAATCTGTTTGAATTGGTAATTTCATCTCTAAATTCCTCCTTAATTTTTTACAAATAATTTGCTAACTTTATTATAAAATTATTTTCTGTCTTTTGCACTCTTTTCAACTGCTTCCCAAAGTCCGTTGATATAAGTTGCTCCAAGAGCACGGTCATAAAGACCATATCCAGCACGTCCTGTTTCACCCCAGATCATTCTTCCGTGGTCTGGACGAATATATCCAGTAAATCCATTGTCATGTAATGCTTTTGTAATTTCATACATGTCAAGGCTTCCACATTTAGAAAGGTGTGCACTTTCTTCGAAACCGTTTTCTAAAATTTTAACGTTTCTCATGTGTACGAAGTGAATTCTTCCCATAGCTGCATATTTTGCTGCCATTTCTGCTACGTCATTTTGGTTAGAACATCCAAGAGAACCTGCACAAAGTGTAATTCCGTTATGTTTGTCATCTACTAATTTTAAGAAACGATCTAAGTTTTCTTCACAAGTGATGATTCTTGGAAGTCCAAAGATGCTCCAACATGGATCGTCTTCATGAATTGCCATGTTTACATCACATTCTGCTGCAACAGGAATGATTTTTTCAAGGAAGTACTGTAAGTTGTTCCATAAATCATCTTCTGTTAAGTTATGATATTCTGCTACGATATCTTTTAATTCTTCTCTTGTGTAGCTTGAATCCCATCCTGGAAGTGTTAAATCACTATCACTTTGTAAAGGATTTACTACATCTACTTGTTCCTGATAGTATACAAGTGTTGTAGAACCATCTTCTAATTTGTGATCAAGCTGTGTTCTTGTCCAGTCAAATACTGGCATGAAGTTATAGCAAATACATTTTACACCAGCTTTTGCTACTCTTCTAATGTTTTCACAGTAGTTTTCAATGTAACGATCTCTTGAAGGTTTTCCAAGTTTGATATCTTCATGTACTGGAATACTTTCAATTACATCAAAGTGAAGTCCGTTTGACTCTACTAAATTTTTTAATTTAGCGATAGATTCTTCTGGCCAAACTTCTCCAACTGGTACATCGTATACTGCTGTTACGATGGAGTGCATTCCTGGAATCTGTCTAATATTTTCTAATGTAACTTTGTCGTCTTCTCCGTACCAACGGAAAGATAATTTCATTTCGCTCATATGATTCTCCTTTTTCCTTATAAATAAAATATTAACACCATTAATGAATCTTTTATCTGACGATTACAAAGAATACTTCTATTCTTTTTCACAGATAACAAATCAAATCCAAGTTCAAATATATCTCTTGAATCTCATCTCTTATCTGCGTATGTCTCCTTTATTCTTATTTTAACTCAAACGAACAGTAGTTTCTATCCCTTTATATAACGTGAACACTGCCACCCTTTTTCCAGTAAACTATCATGTTCCATTCTAAAAGGGCAGCAATGTCATTCATTTAATTTCTGTCTATTTGATTAGTTAGCGCTTTCACGACGCTCTTGTAAAATTCTTGTATTATCATTAATTTTCTTTTTGCTTAATGGATAAATGAATAATAAGATAAGTGCTACAATAATATAAGCAGAACCTTGTCCTAATGTTGTTACTGTATATAGGCTATTTTTAACTGCTTCTGTCTGCACTTCTGCTTTTTCTGCATATCCGATTGCTGTTAAAGCAAATCCACCTAGACCACCAGCTAATGCCTGTCCAAGTTTTCTTGCGAAAGAATATACTCCATAGATAGTACCATCATCACGTTTGTGTGTACGAACTTCACTATCATCAAGCACGTCTGTTAAGAATGCCCATACAGCCATCTGGAAGTACATATAACCAAATGCACCTACAAAGCTAATTCCAACGTATACCCATGGATTTTGTACACGTAACACACATAATAACACATAAACAAGACCTGTAAATAATGTTCCTACAACTGCTGTTTCTTTCTTACCAAATTTCATAGAAAGTACTACAACAAATGGGGAAAGACCAAGTGTTACAATTAACATTAATGAGTTATAAGTAGATAATGCACCTGGATTTTTAAAATAATCTGCATATAAGTAAGCATTTAAGCTACTTGCTAAAATTGTTCCAAATACTAAGAAAATTGCTGCTAAAATTAAAGCAATAAGCGCACGACTTGAGAAAAGAGTTGCTACGATATTTGTATTGCTCTTTGTTGCTGCTTTTTCTTTTGGTGCAACTTGAACACGCTCTGTTGTAAATTTATAACAGATGATATAGCAGATAACTGCACAAATTGCAAAAACACCTGCAATTTTTGGGAACATTCCTTTATTAACGACCTGATTTCCATCTGCATTTGCATGATAGATAAGCATTGGCACTGCTGCATTGATTACAGTAGATGCAATCTGAGCTCCTACTGAACGCCATGTAGATAAAGATGCTCTATCTTTTGGATCTGCTGAAATAGCAGCTGCCATAGAACCATAAGGAATATTAATCGCTGTATAGCAAATAGATCCCCAAAGAATATATGTCACGAACATATAGACTGTCTTCACTGTTAAAGATGCATCGGCAAGACTTGTTTGATACATTAAGAAACTTGCTAATGTTACTGGTATACACATACGGCGAATCCAAGAACGGAAACGACCATCTTTTGCTGGTTTGACGCTATCAACGATAACACCCATTCCGATATCAGTGAAAGCATCCACAATTCTTGAAACTAAAAATAATGTTCCAACAAGGGCGGCACTTACACCTAATACTTTAGTATAAAATACCATTAAATATCCACTTGCAAACATAAACATAAAGTCATTTGCAATGTCCCCCATCATGTATCCGAACTTATCTTTGATACCGAAAGGTTTTGTACTTGTTTTTGTACTCATAATTCCTTTTCTCCTCCATTTCTTTTTGTGATTATGAAGCACTATTAAAAGAAAAACAGAATTGCTTTTCCTTTGATGTTTTAACTATATACCACTTGTATACAAGTGTCAATACCAGACATTTTTTTCGTTATTTTTTCATAGTTTTTCAATGAATTTTTTGTGCATTTTAACAATTTTCTTTTTTATTTTTTCTGAATGGAATACAAGAAAATATCCCCTATCTTTCTCTATTTTTCTACAAAAATCGTCTTATATCCATACACATTCTAGTTTTCTCATCAAAAACTTGTATACAATTTAGATATTATATATGGTATGTATGCTTCAAGAAACATCTACAATACCAAAAACAATAAAAGGGAACTAATTTTCTAACTTACTATTTCGAAAATTAGTTCCCCTTGTATACAGATTTTCTATTCTTCTTCTGTGAAGTAACTAGCATTATTCAAAAGAACTTCTGCATTACTTGCAAAGCCACTATTTAAATGTACAGAAATTAACGATTCTAATCGTTCCACATCTTTTGAAGCAATCAATTCCACAAGTTCACAATGTTGTTGATATAAGGTTGGAAGCATCTGATTCTCACTCCAGTTAATTAAAATCCGGAATCTATCATAATGTACACTATAAAGTGTCATAAACTTCCATACACTGCTTTTACCTGCTAGCTTAAACAGTGTAGAATGAAATTCATTATCCATTTCTAAAAACTCATTTCCAAGAAGTGCATATTCTTCTGGCGAAAGCGAATCACTATTTGCCAAAAGATTTTCCTGTTCTTTTAACAAAAGACGAATTTTTAAAAGTTGTGATTGGGTACATGAATTGGCTAGAAGTTTTACTACCGTCTGTTCTAATGATTCTCTCATAAAAATCATATCAGAAACTTTATTTAGATCAATTTGCGATACAAACGTTCCAATATGTGGTCTTACTTCTAGTAATCCTTCACTTTCCAGCGCTCGAAACGCATCTCTTACAGGAGTTCTTGAAACATTATATTTCGTTGCTGTTTCAATTTCACTAATGGCACTTCCCGGTGGTAAAGTCAGGTTAAGAATATCTCTTCTTAACGATTGATATACAATTTCTGATGTCTTTCTCTTCAAATGAAGCCCCTCCTGCTTCATTTTCTTTAAACTTTTACTCTCTTTTAGACTTGTCATATTGTACTCCCTATTCCTACTCTCTTTTTCCAAAATCAAATCATTCTATATAAATATAAATTCATGAATTTCTTTGTCACTTCATTATATCATATTTCTAAGAAAATTGTAGAAAAAAGGGATAATTTGTATGTCGTTTAACGATGCCCTTCCTTCTGAAAACGCTCTAATTCTTCTCTTGTTGGAAGATCTTCGTTATCGCTGCTTACCATAACTTGCATCGCACCAATTGCATTCCCACGATTTGCCATTTCCTTTAGAGAAACTCCTTCTAGTACTCCACTTAAAACGCCAACTGCAAACCCATCACCAGCACCAACGGTATCGATTACTTCTTTAATTGGATAGCCTTCAAAATATCCTTCTTCTGTCTCACTTCTTGCATAAGCACCTTTATCGCCAAGTTTTACAACAACGATTTTAGCTCCTAACTCTTGATAAAATTTCGCAATTTCTTCTGGGTCTTTACTTCCCATTAAAATATTACCTTCTTGAATTCCCGGCAAAACAATATCTGCCTTGGATGCTAAATCATTAATGGTACGAATCATAGCACTTCTACTTTCCCAAAGACATTCTCTTAAGTTTGGATCAAAAGAGATTATCATCCCTTCTTTTCGTGCTTTTTCAATAATGCGATATACAGCATTTCTACTATTTAATGAAAGAGCTGGCAAAATCCCTGTAATATGCAAAAGTCTTGCCCCTGTAAAGTCAATCGAATCAACATCTTCTTCTGTGATACAAGAAGCTGCACTATTTTTTCTTAAATAATAGGTTGCAGGATCTCCCTTTCTCACGTGATTCTTCCACTGAAAGCCAGTAGGACGTTCTTTATCTCGAATAATTTCCGTATGGATTCCTTCTAATTCTAACTTTCGCTCAATATAATCTCCAAATGGATCCATACCCAAACGTGTCGCATATGTTACATCATACCCAAGTCTTGTAAGACCAATCGCCACATTTACTTCTGCTCCTGCTAACATTCTTGTAAATTGTGTCGCTTCTGATAGACTTCCTTCCTCTCTTGCAACAAATAAAGCCATTGGCTCTCCAAACAAAATAACTTCTGATGCCATCTTTTCTCCTCCTAAAATTCCTGCATCGTTATGACTCTTTTCCCTTTTATCATATATACTATCTGGAAATATAAATTATTTTTTATAATCAAAATCAGGAATTTGATGCCATCTATGTTTAAAGTAATGTGCTGCTAACTTTGGCTTACGATCTCTTGTGAACAATCCTTTTTTATTGCCTTGTACACGAAGAAGACTTTGACTGGTTGCAAAATCTGCAAAATTCCATACTTGTTCTCCTGCAACAATATCATACTCATCAAAAACTTTATGATACATTTCATAATACTCTACTTGATATTCTTCTGTATAAAGAACAGAAGTTGTATCATGGAGTCCCATAACTGTATCTGCACCATATTCGGTAAATACAACTGGTTTTCCAAGAGCTTTCCAGATTTCTAACTCTTTACGAAGTGCTGCTTCTCCTCTTTCTAAATCTGCTGTCTGCGTATACCATCCAAAGTAACGGTTTAAACAAATAACATCACTTAATTCTCTTGTACAATCTTTTTCTGGTGGTGCAAGCTGAACACTAACTAATGTACAAGGGCGTTTTTGTGGATCTAACTCTCTTGCTAAATCATAAAGTGGCTTAAAGTATTCATAAGCTCCTTCTGCTGCTGAATCTGGCTCATTTGCAATACTCCACATAACAACACAAGCATGGTTTTTATCTCTTGCAATTAAATCACGAATCACTTCTTTATGATGTTCTTGTGTTTGTACTCCATGTTCTTTATCGAAAGTAGAAATCTTTTGGCCGTTAAAATTCGCTCCACCACCAAACTCTAAGTTGACACCAACTGCTGTTGTTTCATCGATTACAACAATACCTTCTTCATCACAAAGTCTCATCATTTCTTCACTATATGGATAATGGCTTGTACGGAAACTATTTGCACCTTGCCATTTCATAATGGAAATATCTTTTGTATTCATTGGTAAGTTCATTCCACGTCCATGTGGGAATGTATCTTCATGTTTTCCATATCCTTTAAAATAAAATGGTTTTTCATTAATTAAGAAACGATGTCCATCAACACGAACAGTTCGAACACCATATGGAAGAGTGTAAACATCATCTTTAAATGTTACCTTTACATCATAAAGATAGGCATTTAATGGCTGCCATAGGTGAACATTTTCTACTTTTAATACACCATTTTTTCCTTCGCTCTTTGCAACTAAATTGCCTTCTTTATCAAACATTTCTACGATACATCTACCTTCACCAACAGTATCAACAGAATAGATAATATCAGCATTTGTTCCATTTACTTCTGAAACAAGTGTAATATCTTCAATATATTCTTTTGGTGTTGTATAAATTTTAACAGGACGTGTAATACCACAGTAGTTAAAGAAGTCAAAGTTTGGATTATTTTGTGGTTTTACTGGTGCATCACTTGTATCGTCCATTCCAAGAGAACCACCTAACATATTAGACTTTCCACCAACAGGCAGTGTTGTATAATCAATGATATTACTAACTGCAATGGTTAATAAATCATTTCCATCTGTTAGCTTATCTGTAATTTCTATTTCAAAAGGAAGAAAACCTCCTGTATGTTCACAAATCAATTCTCCATTTAAATAAACTTTTGCATGGTGTGTTACGGCATCCATACGAAGCATAACTCTTTGCGTTCTTGCAAAGGCAGGAACTGAAAGATTTCTCTGATAAAATACCCATCCATAATGATCTCTAAAATCTTTCCCTTCTTTTAAATCATTATAAGAAGCAGGTACAGGCATTGTCATCGCATCTTGTAATGGACTTGTATACCACTCCTGTTCAAATCCTTGTCCATGATCGAGTTTAAACTTCCATACACCACTTAAATCCATCAATAAACGAGATGGAGTCGCTATTGAATATAACATAATTTTTCCTCCTAATAACTAACACTCTTTTATTTAAAACTATACCCTACTCGTATACAAGTGTCAATCATGTACAATATTTTCTGATAATTCCACTAAAATTCATGTTGAAATTTTGTACAATTTAACGGGAAATCAAACATATTTATGATAGACTGACTCATTAAGAGGAAGTTTATCATGCAAAAAAAGACTGTCATCAAATGGGAGATGACAGTCTTTGGAGGAGTTTATTATCCATATAGGATACTGTTATGTTATTATGCTTCATTGTTTGAATGGGTATTTATCTTATTTGTTTGTGCTTCTTTATACAAATCAAATAAATGAAATATTTTATGGGAACTTCAGGATATTTTCGCAACCATCTATTCCCATGCTTTTCTTTTAAAATGGAGGGATTAGTGAATTGCATCAAGTACTTCTAAAAATCTTTTTGCTGTTACATTTTTTCTATATAATACAAAACCTAGCATTTCAATTGAATTTAATTCTACCATCATAATCTTCCTTTCTTCTTCTCTTTTTTTCTTTTTTTCATTTCTATTTATCAAAAACAACTTCTTATGTCTTGTCTTTTTGTCTTTCGTTGTTTACAAACACTATTCTATCAGATTCCATCGAAAAATACATTGTATTTTGATTTCATAAGATTGCATTTTGCACTCGAATTTGTTATTCTATATACAAATAATTGTTTCTATTTGCATGATGAAGTAGAAAGGAGTGCTTTGTATTGAAAAAACATGAGAAATTTTTAGCCGATCATATCAAATATGAGAAGAAATATAGTACAGAAAATGGTCTTCAATATGAACTCCATTGTCACGATCAATATGAAATTAACTATATTTTAGATGGAGATGTCGTCTTTCTTATGGAGGGCATGGAATATCGCCCACCTAAAAATAGCGTACTTTTAGTAGCTCCTCACAAATTTCATGGTCTTTATACTTTATCGGATCGCCCATATATCCGGTATCAAATTCACTTCTACGAAGATCTCTTAAAAGACGAAGAGGAAAAACTTCTTTTACTACCATTTTCAAAAGATAATGTTATGTTTTGTAATGCCGATAACTTCCACCTTGATCACTATATGGAAGCCATTGATGACTGCCAAATTTTAGATAGCTGGATACTTGACATTGCAATTCGATCACGACTTATATCTATTTTAGCGCAACTAAATGCAATCTCTGCTTCTGCAATCAGTGGAGAAGAAATTGATCCAATTGCACGTGAAGTTCTAACGTATATTAATAATCATCTAACGGAACCTCTTTATGTAGAAGAAATTGCAAAGAAATTTTTTATGAGCAAAAATTATTTAACAAAAATATTTCGTAAAATGACAGGAACAACGGTAGCCAATTATATTCTCCATAAAAGACTATCCATTGCAAAAGGACTGATTCAATCCGGAATACCAGCAACTTCTGCTGCTTTACAATCTGGCTTTCAGGAATATTCTACTTTTTATCGGAATTATAAAAAGATATTTGGTCGTTCTCCAAACGAAGAAGAACCTAAATAATATATAGAATGGTTTTATATATTTTTATGCATTCAAAAAGGGTGTCACTAAATCGAGTGACACCCTTTTCATACTTAGGAGTTTTGTTTTTATTATCACATGTGTAAAAGTATCATTATTTAGAACGAATGTCTTCTACTAATTTCACAGCTTCTGCTGTCATAGCTTTGATTTCATCAAACTTGCCTTCTTCTACAAGCTCACCTTTTACCATCCAGCTACCACCACAAGCAACGATTCTATTATAGCTTAAATATTCTTCTAAATTTTTAGCACTAATTCCACCTGTAGGCATGAATTTCACATTTGTATATGGAGCAGCTAATGCTTTAATTGTATTGACTCCACCAAATGGTTCTGCTGGGAAAAACTTAATTACTTCTAATCCTCTTTTTACAGCCTGTGCTACTTCTGATGGTGTAATACATCCTGGATAAACAGGAATTTCTTTTGAAAGACAGTAATCAACGATTTCTGGATCAAATCCTGGACTTACAATAAATTTTGCTCCAGCATTTACTGCACGATCTACTTGTTCAATTGTTAAAACAGTTCCAGCTCCAACAAACATTTCTGGATGGGATTGTGTCATAACACGAATGGACTCTTCTGCTGCCTCTGTTCTAAATGTTACTTCTGCACATGGAAGTCCACCTTCACATAAAGCATCTGCAAGAGGTTTTGCATCTTTTACATCATTTAAAACAACAACAGGTACTACACCTAACTTTGCGATCTGTTCAGATACTGCATTCATTCTTTCTCTACCTCCAATATCGACACTTACTTGTATACTACTATACATAGAAGTATGTCAATTCCGTTATTCCATTTCCTACACACTAAAAATAACGGAAATATTTTCATACAGTGTCATTTTTACTTTTTATAACAAATAGGTTGCTATAAAAAATTATACACCCAATGAATAAAAAGTCAAGAGTTTCCATATAACTTGTATACAAGATATGTCTCTTCTTTATATTCATACATGATATCGATACATTCCATAATAAAAGTCTCAAGTATTCTTGTTCTTATTATAAAGTACCCACATGGATTCTCGCACCAAATACGGTTTTATCATAGACTTGTAACTGTTGAATCCCATCATGGAGTCTTTTCGTAGAAATTGTAAGAATCTCATAATAGTAATTGCCCAAATATTCTTCCCTCTCTCCAACATTTTCTCCAAAAACTTCTCTTACCTTCTCTTCAGGTAGAGATGTACGAATGATATAATCTTTCATAATTTTATCATAACAAAACTCCACTTCCTTAGAAAAGTCAAATGCCGTTTCATTTTTTTCTTCTAATAAATCGATTATATCTTGTATCACAGCATTCGCCGTTGGTAGCATACCAGCACCTTGTCCATAAAATTTTAGTTCTCCAATGGTTGTGCCTGTAATACTTCCTAGATTAAAGTTATTTGGCACACTGGCTTCCATAGAATCTTTCGAAAATACAACAGGTTCTATGCAACAACTAAGAATGTTGTTAGAACGCTTCGCTTGTGCAATTAACTTGACCACTTGTCCTCTATTCTTAAAGAAAGAAATATCATTCTTTGTGATCGTTCGAATCCCAAAAATAGGAAAATCATTTGGTGCAATACAATCAAATGCTAACGATGCCGTAATTTGCAACTTATCCCCTATATCAAGTCCATCAATATCTGCTGATGGATCATGTTCTGCATAACCTAATTGTTGTGCATCTTTTAAAACATCATCAAATTCTGCTCCTTCTTTATACATTCTATCTAAAATATAGTTTGTCGTTCCATTAAAAATTCCATGAAAGTCAGAAACTTCATCAATTCGTTTCACTTTTTCCACAGCTCGAACCCATGGAATACCACCTCCTGTTGTAGCTTCAAATAGAAATTGCACATGATGTTCTTTCGCCACTTCTAAAAATTCTTTTAAATACTGCGCTGTTACTTTTTTATTAGCTGTTACGACATGTTTTCCAGCTCTTAATGCTTCTAAAATCATGGTATGTGCTGGTTCTATTCCGCCAAGTAATTCTACAACAACTTCCACTTCTTTATCCTGTAAAATGATGTTAAAATCATCACACATTTCTGGAAGAGCTTTCTCTTTCCCTTTTCGAATCCAAATATAGGAAACTTGAATTTTTTTCGTATAGTCTGTCACTGGATTACTAAGAATTTCATATACTCCTCTTCCAATTGTTCCATATCCTAAAACTGCTATTTTCATCTTCCATTCTCCCTTCTTTTTTACTTTCTATTATAATACCTTTATGCAAACATATCTCTTATCATTTGCCCACATGATTATTTTAATACATTGCCCCTCTGCCACATTGTATCAACAAATATTCTATCTAGTTTTTTCATTATTAAAATGATATCTCAACGAAAGAAATTTTTGTTTTTTTCAAAAAAACACTTGTTTTTATATTGCGCACATTGTATCATGGTATTTATGACAATGCAAGGAGAAAAGGTGATATTGATGAAAAATTTTTTTAGTAGCACAAGAAATAAAATGCTCACTTCTTCTGTGAAAGGAGCTATTTTACAAGGACTTGCTCCCGATGGAGGACTATATGTATGTGAGGATTTGGGAAATACAACGATTGATTTACAAACTCTTTTAGAGCTTACTTATGAAGAAATGGCTCCTATTATCCTCTCCCATCTTCTTCCTGGGTTTACCAAAGAAGAATTAACGACTGCTGTACATCATGCTTATCATGATACATTTTCTTCCAAAGAAGTGACACCAGTTGTATCTGTTGGAGATGATTCCTTATTAGAGTTATTCCATGGACCAACTTCTGCATTTAAAGACATTGCTCTTCAAATGCTTCCACAGCTTATGTCTCTTTCCTTAAAAGAAGAACCAAACAAAAAAGTCATGATCTTAACTGCAACAAGTGGAGATACTGGAAAAGCTGCTCTTTGTGGTTTTCAAGATGTTGATCGCACTGGTATTCTCGTATTTTATCCAAAAGATGGCACAAGTAAAGTACAAGAACTTCAAATGGTAACACAAGAGGGAAAAAATACTGGGGTTTGTGCTTTATATGGCAATTTTGATGATGCACAATCTCAAGTGAAATCTTTCTTTAACAGCTTATCTAAGAAAGATTTCACTTCCCCAGACGATGTTATATTCTCAAGTGCCAACTCGATTAACATTGGTCGTTTAGCCCCACAAGTTGTTTATTATTTCTACTCTTATATGCAACTTGTAAAACAAGGTAAGATTTCCCTTTCTGATAAAGTATCTTTTTGTGTACCAACTGGAAACTTTGGAGATATTTTAGCTGGGTATTATGCCAAATTATTGGGGCTTCCCGTTCATAAATTAGTTGTTGCTTCCAATGCGAATCATATATTAACAGACTTTTTTAAAACTGGAGTTTATGATAAGAGAAGACCGTTTCACAAGACATTATCTCCATCTATGGACATCTTAATTTCCAGTAATTTAGAACGACTTCTTTACTATATGAGCGATAAAGATGATGTCTATACCGGAAAACTCATGAAATCTTTAAATGAAGAAGGTTTTTATGAAATTACACCAGAATTACATAACAAATTAAAAGAGCTTTTTTATGCTGGTTACAGCTCAGATGAAGACTGTCAACAAGCGATCAAACATGTCTATGACACTTATGGTTATGTTATGGATCCACATACGGCTGTTGGCTATCATGTTATGAAACAATATCAACAAGAAGAAAGTGAATATCCTTGTATTCTTCTTTCTACTGCAAGCCCTTATAAATTTAGCGCACAAGTTTATGAGGCTATCGAAGGTATGATTCCTTCCAATGATGAATTTGAACTGATGGAATTGCTCTCCAAAAAGACAGGAACAACGATTCCTACAAATTTGGCAGTGCTTCATAACAAATCCATTCTTCATACCGACATTGTAACAAAAGAGCAAATAAAAGATTATGTACTTTCTAAAACAGAATACTTACTACGTTAAAAAGTTTATGATTTTATTTTGAAATAAAATCGAACAGACGGAAAGGAGATTATTATGTTTCTTGTCAGCGTTCCTGCGACAAGTGCCAATGTGGGAGCTGGGTTTGACTGTCTTGGTCTAGCCCTCTCCATGCGTGGCAACTTTACTTTTAAAAAAATTGAGGATGGTTTTATGATAAAGGGCTGTGAGAAAGCCTATTGTAACGAAGATAATCTTGTGTATGTAGCATTTAAAAAGACAGTAGAAGCTGCGAAACAATCTCTTTTTGGAGTGGAAATTACGATTGATTGTGATATTCCTCTAAAGAGAGGGCTTGGAAGCAGCGCTGCTTGTATTGTAGCAGGATGTGTTGGAGCGAACGCTCTTCTTGGATTTCCTTTCTCTAAGGAACAACTCTTTGCTATTTGTACGGAAATGGAAGGACATCCCGATAATGTAGCCCCTGCTCTTTTTGGAGGGCTTACCCTTTCCTTTATGAAAGAGAACACACCTATTCTAGTTCCTTATCACATTCATAAATCTTTACAATTTATGGCTGTTGTTCCAAATACCACAGTCTCAACAGAAGAAGCTAGAAAAATTTTACCAAAACAATTAAGTTATACCGATGCTGTCTTTAACATCGGACATTGTGCAGCGTTCTTACGAGGATTAGAAACAGGAGACACTCAACTCATCAAATCTGCGTTCGGTGATCGACTTCATGAGCCTTATCGCAAACAATTAATTCCTGAATATCCTCTGTTGGAACAGTTGTGTAGGCGTTTTGATGCCCTTGCATTGCTCATTAGTGGAAGTGGTTCCACTATGCTCATTATTAGTAATGAGACTAAAAATTTAAAACAAATCGAACAGGAGCTTTCCAAAGTAAGTGATGCAGCATGTCATCATTTAAAAGTAGAACAAGAAGGAGCTCTTGTAAAAGAAATTTAAAAACAAAACATTTTCCTATGTAAATCAAAAGGGGCTGTCGCTTTCATGATTCAAAATCATAAAAGCGACAAGCCCTTTATTCCTTTTAACCTTTATAAATTTGCTGCTCCTATCATCCCTGCTTGATTTTCCATTTCAGCAATGACTAATTCTGGAACTTCTGAATAGTTTCCTCCAAAAGATTCTTTTTCCATTCTTTCTCTAATTGGTTGTAAGATGACTTCTCCTTGCGCTGCAATTCCTCCCCCAAAAATAATTCTCTCTGGACGGAATACATTCACAAGGTTAATCACTCCTGTTCCTAAATCTTGAATATAATTATGAACTATCACTTTGGCTTTTTCATCACTTGCATTTGCTTTTTCAAAAATTTCTAATGGTTCTAAAGAAGTGCCATATACTTTCTTGGCTTCACGTCGCATAGCTGTTGCAGACGCGTAGGCTTCTAAACACCCTCTTCTTCCACAAGTACATAGCTCACCTTTCTCATGAATGACCATATGTCCTAATTCAATACCACCTAATATGCTTCCTGTAAATAATTGACCATTTAAAATAACGCCACCACCAACGCCAGTTCCCAATGTCAGCATAACTAGATTTTGAACACCTCTGCCTGCCCCTGCAACAGCTTCTCCTAAGGCAGCACAGTCTGCATCATTTGCAATACTTACTGGAAGTGGAAGATATTTTTTAAATTCTTCTGCAAGTTTCACATTTTCCCATTGTAAGTTATTGGAATACAGTACCATTCCTTCTTTTTTATCCACAAGTCCCGGAACTCCAACACCAACTTTTCCACACTGTTCCATAGAAATGTTATGTTCTTCCATTAATTGTAGAGCCGCCTTAGCAATATTTTCAATAATCTCTTCTGCTTTTTTTACTCCTGTTACTACTTTCGTTTCGGCAATGACTCTATTTTCTTTATCAACAATTCCGATTTTTGCAGAAGTTCCTCCAATATCAATACCAAGGGAAACCATATCTTCTTTTTTTCCAACCGTAGTCACTAAAGCATCACAGCGCCCCACTATTTGATAAGAACCACTTCCTGCTGGTAGAAATAAACTATCTCCTTTTTTATAAGAAAGACTTCCAAATTGATTCTGAATGGTTCCTTCTCCATCTAATACTAAAATGCTTAAGAAAGATTCTTCTGTTACAAAACCTTCCATTTTATCAAAAAGTTTTCCATCGAGATTTATTTTATCTACCGTAAAGTAATCACACTTGGCAATGTGTGGATACATCGTATCTCGTTTTTGTACCGGTTCTCGCTTTG
>JADIML010000168.1 GCA_017694765.1 Candidatus Scybalomonas excrementavium | reverse complement strand
TATCAAGGACTGTTATCTTTTGTTTTCTACAATTGTAGTTTTCTATTCTCTTTTTCCTTCTCATTTTGGACTACTATTGTAGTTAGTTTTTATTTATCAAACTACATAAGTAGTCTAAATATTTTTCTTTTTCACTACATTTGTAGTCTTGCGTATTTTTTACTTTTTTTGTAAAAAATCATTCATTTTTACGATCTTTTTCAAAAATAAAAGGCTCGCGTAGCGAGCCTTTTTTTATTTTTTTAATTTTTCAGTCTATAAATTTATGTATTTCTATTGCAAAAGATGCATAAGTACATAGTTTAGATTTTAAGTTTTTCAATAAGAGGGAGTAAAACTTCTATTTTATCAGAAGAAATTCCTTCTTGTTCCAATACTATAGTAAGTAACTGATTTGTAGAGCCATCAAAGATTTTCTCTATGAGTCTTGTAACTTCTTCTCTTTGAACCTCACTCTTTGTTATTAATGGTTTACATACAAAGCCTGGATCTTGTCTTTCTATTACACCTTTTTCTGTACATCTCTTTAATAATGTATAGGTCGTATTTTTATTCCAGCCATACTGTTCATTTGCAATACTACTTACTTGTTTGGCTTCCATAGGATGATTGTTATTTTCCCACAGTATTTTCATTACTTTTAATTCGGCTTCTCCTATCATAATTTGTTCCTTTCTCTATACTTTTGTCATCATATTTTTATTTTCGTATTCTATACTTCTTACTGATCTTATGATACTGTCCGAACAAATCAATGTCAAATACTATGTTTTGCTTAAGTTTTTTATAGTAATTTCGCTCTTACTAATTACTATATGCATTAACTGTATGATTTATGACTATGGAATATCATATGCAGTTTGCAAAGTAAAATTATCTTTTTTGTAAGGAATCTTCCATAACATAAAAAATGCTGTAAATCTAACATTGATTTACAGCATTTTTTATAACGTTCCCGAGAAGATTTGAACTTCCGACCCCTCGCTTAGGAGGCGAGTGCTCTATCCAGCTGAGCTACGAGAACTTATATGGTTTCTATAAATGGAATTTTATGAATCATTCTATGGATTCATGTATACTTATTATAGAACTCTACCAATATAAAGTCAAGAAAAACTGCCCATAGAACTACGCAAAACGCATGAAAGTTTTTTCTATCATACCAAAAAAAAGGAGGTTTGTACTGTTGGATTATATAAATATATAAAAATAAGATTCCTTTTTCATTTCTCAATGATTTATCACCTTATATAACAAAAATAAATGGCACTATCATTCTAAGAATAAACGCAATAACAATTCCACTTACTAGCATAATGATTGATTCTTTGAGAGTGTTTCGTTTCAAAACCACTACACCACAAATAAAAGTTATCAATTCTAAAATTGAACGCACATCAAAATAAATCCACCCATAAGCAAACGTCAAGTTAAATAACACTGCAAGAATTATTGCTGAAAACACAAAAGATATGTTACCTTTCCCTTTTGCATACCAACAAACAAATGCTAACATTGGAGATAATATGGTAATACCATACCATATCATCATGTAACTTCTCGGATTAAAGCCTGCAAAAACCACTGTATAAACATGGTAACTAACACACATCCCGCCAAAAAATAAAAATACATTTATGGCGGCTCTAACTGAAGAACTACTATAAATTGAAATAGAAACTGCAAGCAATATCCAAATAGCTAAACGTCCTAAAAAATTTCCAACATCTAAATATTCAAACATAAATGGTAAATCATTACTTGCTGTAGTATCCAAAAATTTTGAAAAAATGCCTAACACAATTCCTAGAAATAATATCATCCCCGTATCAATAATCTGTTTTCTAACTGGTACTTGCTTTTCTTTACATCGTATTGTATTTAAAAATGACCACATTACATTTCACTCCAAACTCTCATTTATCTCTATAAATATAATTATACATCAACCAAATTTATTATAAAGTAAAACTGCCTATAGAACTTTTCTCTTCTAAAAGGCAGTTTTTACTTTTTATATTAATTTCTATTTTGTTATTCTTTTACTCTTTTGACTATGAACTTTCACTATCTAGTTGTTGTTTAACCTTTCCACTTTAGAATTTCTACTTGTCCTTGTAACCATATTTTTGCTTTTAACCTTCTTCCATTCTTTGGTTCTCCCATTAAATGCTTCTTTGGTATTGCAACTTGTATATGAATCTGATTACATAAAACAGATAATAAATAAATTTTTTCTTTTGTTAGGAAATTTTCTGATTCTTTTATATCATAAATTGTTCCAAGAATCTCATACTGATCGCTTTCAATTCCATATGGCATAAAGTATGTATCAACAATAGATAAAATATCTTCGCTTTTCGCCCTTTGTGTTATCTGGGTGTAAGTATCCATATCATCTAAAGTTAAACTCTCAATTGCCTTCATGTCCCCTTCTCTTGCTGCCTGTAGCAACTGATTTCTTTTTCTATTACTTACTTCCTCTCTTCGAACTTGTTCTTCATCTTTTTTTAACTCTAACAATATACTTCCATTGGAAGCTAAAGCTCCTAAATGAACTTTATTACCTAATACATAATATTCTTTTGAATAATCGCCATATATCAAGTCACCAATATTTTGCAAATAAAAAATGAGAGAAACGCCAACATTAACTGTTTCACAAACACCTGAATATGCTTCTTTACTAAAATGTTTCTCGACTTGGAAATCTAAATTTTCTGCTTCATTTGCTCCCTCTACATAAGGAAAATAATATTCAACATTAACTGTTTTATCTTCTTTTAATTCTCCTATTACAGAAAGCCCAAATCCTTCTCCTAATTTTTTCCAAACCTGAACATATGTTGTATCTGCAATTGGAACAGGTATTACTGTTTTTTTATCTTGATTTTCTATGACCCATTGGATTAATTCATCGGTTTCTTTTTTATTTTTTATATGTTCAAACCCAATGGATTTGATAAATACATTCATCTTAACACCTCATTTCTCTCCTTTTTTCATTCTTTTATTTTTCTCTATTCTTCTGGCTGTTCTAAAGCAAGTTCAAGAGCTTCTTGTTCTTCTTCTGATAAGTCAATCGTAGCTTGCCCATGTTCAATTTCTTTGATATAAGTATAGCACCCTTCTGTTCCATATAAAACGTTTAATAGATATCCATCTTGTTCCTGATTTAAAAGAGCTAATACAAAACTAAGGCTCCCTGACATCGCATCAAAAGCATCGTAACGAACTAATGCACTCTTGCTAAATCCAGCTTTCATATCCTCTCTTAGCTGTTCCATCATATCTTCATGTTCTTCCATGCGATTTTCGATTTTCTCTACATATTCAAACTTTTTTAATATTAATTGTTCTAAATCAATATCTTGATTTCCTCGCATTAATATGTCATATTGTCTTCTTAATTTTTTAATGCTTAATTGTTGTTTTATATTCCAACAAAGTAATATAAGTATAAGAACTCCACTCACTGTTGCTGTAAGAAATAAAAATTGATCCGAGCTTATTC
>JADIML010000167.1 GCA_017694765.1 Candidatus Scybalomonas excrementavium | reverse complement strand
GGATGTCTTTCGATAGACTTAATTTGTCCAACTACAATTTTATCTAAATTTTTATCTAATTCTACTGCACATTCTACGTGAGAACCAGATAGTGTCATTTTATCTACATATTCTTGAACTGTACAATCAAGATCTGGCACATAGGCCTTTATCCATGAAATAGGTGTATTCATCTTTTCTATCCTCCTAGAACTGTTTTAAGAAACGAACATCATTTTCATATAAAAGACGCATATCGTCAATTTCATATTTTAATAAGGCAACTCTCTCTAATCCAATACCAAAAGCAAATCCTTGATATTCATCTGGATCGATTCCACATGCTTTTAATACATTTGGATGTACCATACCACAACCTAAAATTTCAATCCAGCCACTTCCTTTACACATACGACAACCTTTTCCACCACATTTAAAGCAAGTAATATCTACTTCAGCACTTGGTTCTGTAAATGGGAAATGATGAGGACGGAATTTTACTTTTGTATGCTCTCCAAAAAATTCTTTTGCAAACTGTTGTAACGTTCCTTTTAAATCGGCAAATGTAATGCCTTTATCTACAACTAAGCCTTCTACCTGATGGAATGATGGAGAGTGAGTTGCATCTACTTCATCGGAACGGAATACTCTACCAGGTGCAATGATACGGATTGGCATATTTCCCTTCTCCATAATACGAGCCTGTACTGGAGAGGTCTGTGTTCTTAATAAAATATCCTTTGTAATAAAGAACGTATCTTGTTCGTCTTTTGCTGGATGATTTTCTGGAATATTTAACATTTCAAAGTTATATTTATCATATTCTACTTCTGGTCCTTCTACCACTTCATATCCCATTCCAACGAATACTCTTTCTAAATCATCAAGAGCAATTCTATTTGGATGACGATGCCCCATATTTGCTTTTTTGGCTGGAAGAGTCACGTCAATGGTTTCTAATTTCATTTTCTCTTCACGAAGTTTTTTCTTTAAACTTTCTGTCTCTTTTGCTAAATAGTCTTCAATAATTGCTCTTGCTTCATTAACCATCTGTCCAACTTTTGGACGATCCTCTGGTGAAACATCTTTCATTCCCTTTAATACTTGTGTTAATTCACCTTTTTTTCCTAAAAAAGCCACTTTAATATCGTTTAAAGCATCAAGACCATTCGCTTTTTCAATCTGAGCAAGGGCAGATTCTTTAATCACCTGAAGTTTTTCTTTCATTTGGTTTCCTCCTATTTTTACCTATCATCTCATGCTTGCTTTCGCAGTACCTACTTGATATCGCTTTCCTTCCTCTCGTACACTCTTCACAGTGCCACTCGATTTCGCTTTGCTTCATCTCGTTCGCGGGCTTTCGCCCTATCCAGCGAGATAGAAACAGCCTTTACGCCTTGCAAGCAATGCTTAAAGGCTGTTTCTATCTCGCTAGGCACTGCTCAATGCTTTCACGAAAAAAAAGCCCCCATTTTATCTCCTTATATCCATATATAAAGAAATAAAATGAGGGACGAAAAGTCTAAGTTCCGTGGTACCACCCTAATTCCTAAATTCCTATCTCCATTTTCTCTAAAATAAAAGATAGTTACATTTAAGCACTTCTTTTGCGTAACGTGCAATTCCCGTTATCTTCTACTAAAAACAAAGCATCCATTATTTATATTGCTTACTTTATTTCTTTCCAAGATACTGCTCCAATGAGAATTTCAATTATAATCTGAACTTATCTGTGCTTTCAGCCAATGACACAAACTCTCTGAAAGAAAATTATAATCTACTAACCATTTTCCTCGCATTTTGAAAATATTATTTTTATACTTTTATTATTGTAACACAATGTTTTTCTCTGTCAACCCACCGCCTTGTTTTTTCTTCTTTTCTATGGTAAGATTTTTATAATTCCATGTAAAACTTTTGAAAGGAACATGAAATGAAAGTACTGCGATGTTATATAAGACTGAAAACATTTATGAACAAATATAAAGAGGATCATATTTCTGCCTTTGCTTCTCAAGCGGCATTTTTTACGATCCTCTCTTTTGTTCCCTTTATTTTATTTTTCTTTACTATGATTCAATATTTACCAATTAGTAAAGATATGATTACACAGTTCATCCTTTCTTTTGTTCCTAAAGAAACCGATGCTCTTGTTGAAAGTTTAATTACAAGTCTTTACGCAAAAATTAATGGTACTTTATTATCCGTATCCATTATCACTGCTTTATGGTCTGCCTCTCGTATTATTTTATCAATTACTCGTGGTCTTAACGCAATTTTTGAAATTAGAGAAACAAGAAACTATGTTTTAATTCGAATTGTTTCTATGTTTTATACGGTGATTTTCTCAGTTCTCATGCTACTGATTTTAATCGTTTTGATTTTTGGAAATAGTTTGTACCGCTATGTTATCAAAATAGCACCTATTATTGGAACGATTTTGGATCCTATTTTAAGTTTCCGATTTATTGGAGCAGGAATTATTTTGATTTTATTTTTCTGTATCACTTATACGATTATTCCAAATAAGAAACTTTATTTATTCGAACAACTTCCCGGTGCTATTTTTGCTACGATCGGTTGGACTGGTCTATCTCTTGCCTTTTCGATTTATGTCGATCATTTTAGCAATTTTTCTTATATGTATGGTAGCCTTGCTAGTATTATGATTCTGATGCTCTGGCTCTATGCTTGTATGACAATCTTCTTCATCGGTGCAGAAATCAACTACTTTTTACAAACACCCATGGAAGAGCCTTTCTTTTCCTAAAGATAAAAAACTCTATGGTATCTTCAATTTTGAAGCTCCATAGAGTTTTTTATTACTTTTTCTTCCTTTTAATGTAACATATAACACTATATATAATTAATATCCATAAAAATACATTAAAAAAAGTCCATATTGTACTAAAAATCATACTTATATTCATACCTCTCTTTATACTATTCCAATTAATAGCTCTATATCATACTATCATGTACTTTACTTATATAATTTAAAATTTTACTATTATTGTATCATAAGTTTCGAAATATGAATATAACCTTTGATGCGAATATACTCGATTAAGATTTTTTTACAATTTTAAATTTCACTGTTTTTGTTCCAGCGTATTGACCTTTTCCTTTGATAACAACGGTTGCTGTTCCAACTTTTTTATTGTTTTTGTAAGTCAATGTATAGTCCGTTCCTTTTTTCAAAGTTTTCTTTCCATATGTTACTTTGATCGTTGGTTTCATTGCTTTTCCTGTATACGTCTGTGCTTTAATTGTTGCAACTTTTGCATCTTTTATGGCATTGACAATTTTAAACGTTAATTTCTTTGTTCCAGTGTAATTGCCTTTTCCTTTTACAACAACAGTCGCTGTGCCACGTTTTATGTTGTTTTTATAAGTTACTGTATAATCCGTTCCTTTCTTTAACGTTGTTGTACCATTTTTAACAACGACATTTGGTTTTACTGCTTTTTTCGTATAGGCCTGATTTGCAATTTTTCCATAAGTTAGGTTACGAATCGGAGCCTTTTTAATAGAGAATCTCTTTTCAACAGTACCTCTATAACTTCCACTTCCTTGAATAATCGCAGTTGCAATTCCAACTTTCTCATTATTTTTATAAGTAACGGTATAATCTCTATCTTTTTCTAACGTTAAAATTCCATGTTTTATCGTTACTTCTGGCTCAATAGCTTTCCCTGTATAAGTCTGTGGTGGTATATAACCAATGCTTGCCATTAAAATATGTTCTCGATACCCACTATTAGATGAACTAGAGTTATTATCTTCTACTTCTGGTTTCTTATTTGGTGATTCTGGTGATTCTTCTGTCTTTGGTGGTGTTCCATTCACTGTAAGCTGTGCAACATTATCATGATCAGAAATACTTTCTCTTTGTTCCGTATTTTGACTACCAACTTTAACAAATTCAAGCCCTTCTGGCTCTACTGTAAAAGTTTGTGAAACGGTTGCATTTGTTGATTGTGTAAGAATCGCAACTTCTTTTTTCGTATTATCTGTAAATAAATCATTGGAAGCAGAAAGATATATCTTTAAAATGCTTGTATCGCCTTCTCCTGCTTGCAGTGTGTAATCTTGAATATTCGCATTCCCTTTTGTAAAATTAACTTGCATATCATTTTGACTGATTTTTGGAGAAATTTGGAATTTTAAACAAAGTGTTGTCACATCTTGTAAATCCGTTGGATCTACTTCAATATGAACATTTCCTTCTTTTGCTGATACATGAATGGAACTGTCTGCAACTATATTCGTAGATGCTTTTACAATAGATGTCATAGATAAGCTAGCACTTATCATAAAAGCAATAGCAATACTCAGTTTCTTTAAACCTATCATATATTTTCCTTTCTTTTTCTTAGCGTATAGAATGTCTACTGAAATCATCTGGAAATAAAGTAGCCAATCCAAAATGGCTTGGCTACTTTTAACCTATTTATTTTCTTGTGTATCTTCTACAACTTCATTTATTGGTTCTTTTTGATTATCTGTGCTTTCGGTATTTTCTTCTTTGCTCACTTCTTTATCCGTACTATTTGCTTCATTTTGAGCTTCTAAAGAAATACTTGGTTTCCCTTCTGGCATTTTGACATATAAGGTATCACTTACAAGACGCTCTTGGTCATTTGTATTGGCATTTTGTACTCGATAAAGCTCTGCCATAACAGATGTGACATCTTTGACCTTATCAAGTTCTGCTGATGGTACATAGTAAATCCATGTTCCAGCAGAAATTTCTCCAAGCTGTCCATCTTTTGGATCTTCGGCAAAAATAATTTGGGAACCATTAATAATCTTTCCATTTTGATCTTTTAATAAGACTACATTATAAGCTGGATTTCCTTTATACTCTCCTGTGAAGATTAACGAACCTGCTGGAATGACATCTTTTTTATTCTGACCGTATTTATAATCCTTAGCTAAATAGCCAATTCCATTGTCTACTAATTCTACATTATCGCCGGCTGGCTCTAAAATATCCAACTCTGCAAGGGCAATACTTGACTGTCCAACAGCTTCAATTTTTACATATGCTGCATCATATGTATATAACTTACTATCGCCATCTTTATCAAAATATGTAATCGCAGAACCAGTCGCTGTGTAATTAAATTGACCAGATTTTACTTCTGTCCAATTTGTTCCATCCTTACTTACAGAAATCTTAAAGTTATTCATGCGATTTTCTGTACCAGCAGTAGCTACTTTTACACCTGCAATTGTGATTTCCTCATTGAAGTTGACAATAAGAGTTGCATCTCCTGAAGTTGCAGTATCTGTATAGTCTTTCTCTACACTTCCATCAAAAATAGTTGATTCTAATGCTGATTTCGCTAAATGATCATGGTCTGGATCTTCACAATCCACAATCGCTCCACCTTGTACTGTTGTAGTTTGCTTTGTATCATTTTGTAAGTTACTTGTAACAGTCCAATTTGTTTTATCAGCAAAAGTACCATCGTTAGATACTTTAAATGGTGTTACATTTACAGCTTCTGTGGCATTTAAGAACTTATCATATGCAACAACTGTATAATTAAATACGCGGTTATTCAGTGTTTGAATGGAATCTTCAAATGTTGTTTCTTTTGCATCAACAAATCCTACAACTACTCCATTTCGATAAATTTCATATCCGAGTAAAGACTCTTTATCTGCGGAGTTTGTTCCTAATGAAAGAACAACTTTCGAATCATTTTTTGTATAAGATGCTGTTGCTGTTACCTTTGTATTTTTTGTTGCTTGTACTATTTCTGAAGCTCTGTCTTTGTTTTTCACACGATATGCTTTTGCATCATCTGTTACATACTGAATTTTTCTTGTTTCTTTTGAGAATTGCCTTACATAAGCGATTGTTGTTTCATCTGGTGTAAGTCCCCATGCCTCAAAGAACTCTAATAAGTTCGTCTTAGTTGCTGCTGCTGCAAGACGCATGTAATTATTATTTGCATCTCCATTCAGCTGTAATTTAATTGCTGTATTTGTATCGCTATCTGCTAATGCTGTATTTCTAGCATAAGTGTCAATTCTTGCATAAACGAGATTGTCGAACATCTCTTTATGTGTCTTATATGTTACATAGTTATAAACATCATCAAATGCTAAATGTAACTGCCAATACATGGTAAGATTTGTAGCTTTTGTTCCTTTTGTGCCAGAGGTTACATCTGCATATACCTTTTTATAATCCATGCGATAAGATTCATTGTTATCTTGTGATTGTGCAAGCTGTGCATAATAGTTATTTGTTACTTCTGCCACTTCATAAGAACCTTGGTTAATAACATGTCCAATTTCATGAGCAATTCCCCAACCGAATAAGTTACCGCTCTTATAAGTACCATCTGCATTTGTTTTAAAATCATCTAAGTTAAAGAGTCCTGTTACACTATCAAATCCGATTCCGATATGCTGTCCAGCTGCATACATAAATGCTCCATTGAACATAATCATGTATCGAATATTTAATCTTCCAGTTGGCATACGGTTTGTGCTACCTGCATCTTTATCTTCTGATAAACCTTTGTGATTATAGAATAAGTTCACCATGGTATCTGCTGAATCTAAAATAGCAGCTAAAGCAGTGGCACGATTTTCTGTTGTAATGTCCTTGCCTTCTTTTTGTAATTTTGCATCAAGACCTTTTAATACCTCTGAACCTGGTACAGAGAACATAACACGTTCTGTTCCAATATCAGTTCCTTGTAAAATACAGTTTTCTTTACTATAGTCATAATCACAGTTAGAATCTGCATTTCCTTTATGAAGTTCTTCATGTTTTGCCTGTACTTCTTCTTGATATGTTTCTAAGTCAGCCATATAACTTTCAATGAGTTCCATACGTTTTTCTTCGTCTGTCACTCCTTTTAAATCAAGAACTGGAACCTTTGTACCACCTAAGATACGAACAGAAATTTGTTTTCCCTCAGCTCCAGAGTAATTTAAATAAAGGTTTCCACCTTGTTCTTTTGATAAATTATCAATTTTTGGAATCGTAACAATATTGCTACCTACTTTTAAATCAGCAACTTTTTGTGTCCAAGCTGTTACTTCTGCTTTATATTGTGCTAACACTAAGCTGACATTGCTATTGTCACCAATTTTTTTGCTACTATCTCCAACGACAATTTCTATCTGTTCCCCTGAATTTGCTACATATCCAAGTGGTTGCCATGTGTTGAGAGAACGAGCAAATTTTAAATGATTATCTCTTCCAGAACCAAGTTTTGTATTGACTTGAATACTTGCACCTAATTCTTTTTTGTTATAAATATTAATGGCTTCTTCTAAAACTCTTGTTAAAATATCATATTTTGGATTTTTCTCTCCACTCACTGGATCCGTCTTTTCTAAACGATTTTGTAAATCTTTAATCATCTCTAATGTTACATTATCGTTTAATGTAATTCTTTCTGCATCTTTAAAGAGAGTATCGATTTCTCCTTCAATGCTATCATATGTATAAAATTTTAATTCATTGATTGTAATTTTTCTGTTGTATCCTGTTGTAAGATGGATTCTAACTTTCTTAGCCTTAATTGGGTTTGGTGTCCATAATTCATAATACACTTTCCCTTGTTTGTCCGTTGCCTTATAGAATTGTACTTCGATCATAGACTCTTTGTTATTTTCGTCCCAATAAGTAAGTTTCGCTCTACTTTCATAGCTATATGGCTGATTTGGATCTGGAATTAAAACGATATGATTCATTTCATATTCTTGATCAAAGGTAACAACTGGAGCACGATTTCCATAGTGATATCCTGCATCCCAGTCATCTAATCTCCAACCTGTTGAATAGCTATTATCAACGATGGCAAACTTATTCGCTGGTACAACTCCATGAGTATACGTAACATCTGTAATATGAGCAGTTGTTTCTCCTTCTTTCCCTGGAGTGTTAATCAATTTATAATTTGTAGTTACTGGTAATTCTTTATCAACTGTCGTTCCTTCATACACTCTTGACTTTTCACTTGTTCCAATATCATTGGAAGCTGTCAAACAAATTTCATACGTTTTTACATCTTCTAAATCTGTTAAAATATATGAATTTTTCTTAATATTAGAGATAGATTGATAGTTTTCTGTCCCTTTTACACGATAATATATCGTATAAGAAGTCGCACTATCTGTTTCTTTCCAATTAATTGTAAGTTGTCGGTATCCACTTTGTACTGTTATAGATTCTGGAGAATCTGGAGCATCTACTGGTTCAATCATAACCATCTCTTTCTTAGAATAGTCACTTCTCCATTTTCCATTGACAGAGCGCACTTCTACTTGATAACTTTTATAATTTTCTAGCTTTCCTTTCTTTCCAGCATCAAAACTATCAATTGTAAGAGAAGCTGTATTAGAACTATATACTTGGTTTTTTGTAGTTACTTTTCCACTACTATCTAATTCTGTAACTTTCACTTCATATCCTGTTACATTTGACTGTTTTTGCCAAGTAAGTTTAATCGTTTGATTACTTCCAACGAAAGACTTAATCGTTGGTATACTAAGCTCTGGTGCTGGGATTTTTGCAGCCATATCATTGACAAAATCAACTTTTGAAATTTCAGCTAATGTCTGGCTTTCTGTCTGTGTTACTTTAATCGTAACTCTCTTTACAGCTACTTGCTTTCCGAGATTAATTACAATGCTACCATCTTCATTTACTGTTACAGTAGCTGCTGTTGCAACTGCTTTTGTTGAAAATCTAGCCTTTGCCGATTTTTGTTCTATTGGAAGAGTTTCTGTTACTTCTTTTCCTTCTTCATTGACATAAGTAACGGTTAAAGTTCCCCCTTGAATAGCATTATCAGATGGAGATTGAATCGTAAGTCCTTCTGCCTGCACGGTAGAAGAACTAAAATCCAAACTAACTTCTACTGGATTTTCTTCACTAATGACTGCCGCCTCACCAGTACCAGTTGGTGCAAGTGCTAATGTAGAACCATTATCTTCTAATAAAGCAGTTGCAATATCTTTGGCTGTTACACTGGCATTTCCATCAATAGATACCGCTGTTTTTTCACCATTTTCTACAGCTACATTTTCCGGAAGAATAATAGCCATTTTTTCTACAGTTGAAGTTAAGTTACTTGCTCCAATGCTATAAGATAAATATTGAAGATCAACCAAAGTAGATTTATTATCTCCATTTAAATCATAAAGACTACCTTCTTGATTTTCATCAACTGCTTTGATTAACGCCTCTTTATCTTTCTCATCAACTTTACCATCTTGATTAAAATCACCATATCCAATCGTTCCTGCATGATTTTCTAATTTGGCAAAACTTTCATTGTTGAAATGAGTCATTTCCAGATGAATTCTACTTTTTACAAGTTTTTCTACTTGAATTGCTTGTGTATACGTTTCAAGTTTATCCCCTTTTACTTGTATTTCATAGCTTCCTGGCTCTAAATTTGAAAATGAAACTTCTACGGTTTCATTTTCAAGATGATTACTTGTAATATTTTCTACTTGTATTTCTTTTTGGTCTTTTAAAAGAA
>JADIML010000166.1 GCA_017694765.1 Candidatus Scybalomonas excrementavium | reverse complement strand
GTGCCAATACTATCAACAATTGTTCTTCTCTTTATGGTTGGAATTCTTTTTACACAGAGTACAGAAGTAGGAATTATAGGGCTTATTTTTGTTTTGATCTATCTAGGATTCATTCTTGGTTACTATATAAGAATAAAACCAGAAATTCTTACTGAGCTAATGGGATTTGCATTGGAACAAGGACAAATACAGCATCAGTTGTTAAAAAGTTTAGAACTACCATATATTTTATGTGATATGAAAGGAAAAATTATTTGGTATAATGATGCCTTTCATAGTATGGTTACAGAAGAGGATTGGAAAAGAAAACATCACATACAACAGTTGTTTGAAGAGCTTGGAAAAGACCAATTCCCTTTAGAAGACGATCACAAAGAGATTGAAATTCGGTATAATAGTAGGCACTATTCTGTTAAAATACGAAGAGTTTGTGAGGAAGAGCTATTAGAAGGAGTGAAGACGCAAGAAGATACAACTGTTCATGTATTAGATGAAAATACTATCTTTGCTTTTTATTTCTATGATCATACGGAATTGCAACAATATATCAAAGAAAATAAGGAGCAGTGTTTAGTAGCAGGTCTTATTTATATTGATAACTATGAAGAAGTTTTAGATAGTATTGAGGAAGTACGTCAATCGCTTTTAGTGGCATTGATCGATCGAAAGATCAATAAATATATGCAAAATGTAGATGCTATTTGTAAAAAAATAGAAAAAGATAAATTTATCGTTGTATTTAAGCAGAAATATCTTCCACAGCTACAATCTACGAAATTTTCTATTTTAGATGAAGTTCGCTCCATTAACATTGGAAATGATCTTGCTGTAACGTTAAGTATTAGTATTGGTATTAATAGTCAGACGTATATACAGGCTTATGAAGAAGCACGTCTAGCGATGGATTTAGCATTAGGGCGTGGAGGAGATCAAGCTGTTGTAAAAAACGGAGATAAGATCTCTTACTATGGTGGAAAAACACAGGTTGTAGAAAAAAGTACAAGAGTAAAAGCAAGAGTAAAAGCTCATGCACTGCGTGAAATTATGGAAACAAAAGATGAAGTTGTTATTATGGGACATCGTTTTCCAGATGTAGATTCTCTTGGTGCAGCATTAGGAATTTATCGACTTGCAAAGACATTAAATAAAAGAGCACATATTGTTATTAATGAGGCAACAATCTCAATTCGACCTATTATGAATAACTTTATCGATAATGAAAGTTATGAAGAGGATTTATTTATTGATAGTGCAAAGGCGATGGCAATTACAAAACCAAGTACATTACTTGTAGTAGTAGATGTGAATCGACCAAGTTATACAGAATGTAAAGAATTGCTTTCGCTTACAAAGAGCATTGTTGTATTTGATCACCATAGACAGACAAATGAAGTCATTGAAAATGCAGTGTTATCTTATATTGAGCCATATGCATCCTCTTCTTGTGAAATGGTTGCAGAAATTTTACAATATATCCCAGATAAGCCAAAGCTAAAGCCGATTGAAGCCGATGCGATGTATTCGGGTATGATTGTAGATACGGATACTTTTGTGACAAAGACAGGAGTTCGTACCTTTGAAGCAGCAGCCTTTTTAAAAAGAAATGGAGCCGATGTTGTTCGTGTTCGTAAGATGTTTCGCAATAGTATGGAAAGCTATAAGTTAAGAGCCGAAGTGATTCGTCAAGCAGAGGTTTATTTGGATGAATTTGCTATCTCAGTTCTACCAAGTTCTGGTGTTGATAGTCCAAATGTATTAGCGGCACAAGCTGCCAATGAATTATTAGATATTGAAGGAATTCGAGCCTCTTTTGTTATGACTGAGATTGGAAGGCAGATTTTTATTAGTGCAAGATCCATTGATGATGTGAATGTGCAGATTATTATGGAGCAGCTTGGCGGTGGAGGGCACTTAAATGTAGCAGGAGCCCAGCTTAATGATATATCCGTTGAGGAGACAATATGGAAATTAAAACAGATACTTGAAACTATGAAAACAGAAGGAGATATTTAGTATGAAGGTAATTTTATTAGAAGATGTAAAAAGTTTAGGAAAAAAAGGGGAACTTGTAAACGTAAATGATGGATATGCAAGAAACTTTATTCTTCCAAAAAAATTGGGAGTAGAAGCGAATGCAAAAAATCTAAATGATTTAAAATTAAAACAACAAAACGATGCTAAAATTGCAGCAGAACAATTAGAAGCAGCAAAGAAATTAGCAGAAGATATGAAAGAGATGCAAATTAAAGTAGCGATTAAAACTGGAGAAGGTGGTAAAACATTTGGTTCTATTTCCACAAAAGAAATTGCACAAGCTGCAAAAGAACAGTTACAATTAGAGCTTGATAAAAAGAAAATGCAGTTAGATGATGCAATTAAAACAGTTGGAACACATATGGTACCAATCAAACTTCACCCAAAGGTAACAGGTTCTTTAAAAGTTATCGTAGAAGCGAAATAAATAAAAGAAAAGGCTGTCATAAAAAGATTGTGACAGCCTTAAGATTTTATGAAATATAGAGGAAGAGAAACATGGATGAGGCATTTATTAAAAAAATTCAACCACATAGTTTAGAGGCAGAACAATCTGTCATTGGTTCTATGATTATGGATCGAGATGCGATTGTCGTTGTTTCAGATATTTTAACAAAAGATGATTTTTATCAAGGGCAATATGGAGTTCTATATGAAGCGATGGTAGAACTCTATAATGAAGGAAAGCCGGTAGATTTGATTACCCTTCAAAATAAATTAAAGGAAAAAGATGTTCCAGAGAGTATTAGTAGTTTAGAATATATTCGTGAACTGTTATTAGGAGTACCAACAGCAGCCAATGCAAAACAGTATGCCATGATTGTTCGTGATAAGGCTACTTTAAGGCGTTTAATTCGAGTAACAGAAGATATTACAAACCAGTGCTATTTAGATAAAGATGATGTAGATAATATTTTAGAAAAGACAGAAAAGGATATTTTCCATTTGTTGCAAAATAGAGCTGGTGATCAGGACTTTGTACCAATTCGAGAAGTTGTCTTAAATTCTTTAGATGCCATTGAAGCAGCAGCTAAAAATAAGGGAAAAGTAACAGGAGTACCAACTGGATTTTTAGATTTAGATGCCAAATTAACAGGACTTCATGCCGGAGAGCTTATTTTATTAGCAGCACGTCCAGCTATGGGAAAGACAGCATTTGTACTAAGTTTAACCCAACACGCAGCATTTAAAGAAAGAATTCCAACTGCTATTTTTAGTTTGGAAATGTCAAAGGAACAGCTTGTAACCCGTATGATATCCAGTGAGTCCATGGTTGATTCCCAAAATATTCGTACTGGTAATTTACAAGATCAAGACTGGGAGAAGTTAATGGAAAGTGCTGGAATTATCGGAAATTCCAACTTGATTATTGATGATACTCCAGGAATTACAATTTCAGAGTTGCGCTCTAAATGTAGAAGATATAAGCAATCCAATGGACTTGGTCTTATTATTATTGACTATTTACAGTTAATGGTTGGAGGAAAGCGTTCCGAATCAAGACAACAAGAAGTAGCAGAAATTTCCCGTTCTTTAAAGGCATTGGCAAGAGAGCTAGAAGTGCCAATTATCGCGTTATCTCAGCTTAGTCGTGCTGTAGAATCAAGACCGGATCATAGACCAATGCTTTCGGATCTTCGTGAATCTGGTTCCATTGAGCAGGACGCCGATGTGGTTATGTTTATTTATCGTGATGAATATTATAATCCAGACTCTGAGAAAAAAGGAATTGCAGAGATTATCGTAGCAAAACAAAGAAATGGTTCGACAGGTCCCGTGGAACTTGTATGGCTTGGTCAATATACAAAATTTGCCAATAAAGCAAGATAATATAAGTTTTTAAATATAAAAAGAAATGTAAAAATTTTAGAAGCTGAATGATTATAAGGTTCATAAAAGAATTTTATGAACTTCAAATGAGGAATCGTTTTATAAAATGAAATAGAGTTTTTGTCAAATCATAGATGGAGAAGTTCCAAAAAAAGGAATTCTCCATTTTTTTGTGATATTTGGTCTGAAAATAGAGTACGGTATTCATTGAGGGGGAGGAAGTTGTCCACTATAATTGACATAAAGGCATGAATCAACATAAGTTTTTAAATTTGAAGTTGAGAATGAACTGCTAAAATAGGAAGCTGGAGGGTAAATATGAACGAACAAAGGTATATGATTTCAGATGCATCGAAAAAACTGGAAGTAGAACCTCATGTATTAAGGTATTGGGAAGAGGAATTAAAAATGGAAATTCCAAGAAATGAGATGGGACATCGATGTTATTCAGAAGTAGAAATTCGGGTATTAAGTTCGGTAAAAGAATTAAAGCAAAATGGATTTCAATTAAAAGCCATTAAACTACTTATGCCAGAGCTATATAAAAAGGATGGGATTAATATGAAGAAGCTTTTGGAGAAGAAAGAGGAATGGAATCAATTAGCAGAACAAGAAGAACTTTTATTCGAGAGGGGAAAAAAAGAAGAAGCTACGCAAGAAGAATCAAAGACAATCGCTGTGCTTGAAGATAAGGATGTATTAGGGGGCAATCAAGAATCCAAGTTGGATCAGTTTCAGCTAGTCATGAATAAAATTATTGCCAATGCACTTTTAGATAATAATTTATTGCTAGGACAAGCAATTAGTGAGCAAGTGAGTGAACGTGTTGTAAAAGAAATAGATTATCAATTTCGTGTAAAAGAAGAAATGGAGGAGCAGAGATTTAAGAAGTTAGATGAAACAATCAGAAGTCGTCAACAAGCAAGATTAGAGGCAGCAGTAGCTCTTGAAAAAGTACAAAATCCAAAAAAGAAAAAAAGAAAACGATTTTTTTCAAAAAAGAGATAGAAAAAAAGAAAAAGAAGGCAGTCAAAAGACCACCTTCTTTTTTTGTGAGAATGATTCTCTATGTTATGGAATTAGCCTTGGCTAATTGCTCCTGTTGGGCATGTAGCTTCGCAAGAACCGCAGTCGATACATGTATCAGCATCGATAACGTACTGTCCTTCTCCTTCGCTAATTGCGCTTACTGGACATTCTCCTTCGCAAGCACCACACATAACACAGCTATCAGAAATTACATATGCCATTGTGAAATCCTCCTTATATAATAATGAATTGTGATTAGTTAGTAGAGTATGGATACACCATACACTAATCTATATTTTAATACAGTTATTTCGTTATAGCAAGTAAAAATTCATATGGAAATTGGATAAAATTTCGTACAGAAAATAGGTAAAATGGTTCATGCTTGAATTATTGATTAGAATATATTATACTGAAAAAAGAAAGAAAAAGAAAACTGGAGGTATTTATCATGGCACAAGTTACAAAAGACATGATTATTGCAGAAATCATTGGTTTAGATCAAAATCTTGGAGCAGTTTTAATGGCATCAGGCATGCACTGTATTGGGTGCCCATCTTCTCAAGGTGAAACATTAGAAGAGGCAGCTATGGTTCATGGAATGGATGTTGAACAATTAGTAAATAGACTAAATGAATATTTAGCAACAAAACAATAAAAAGAAAGTTTTATATAAAAAGCATGGTATTTATGGAGGTTTCCATTCTTACCATGCTTTTTTGTTATACTAACTTACATCATTTTAACAGAATATAGTGAATAGTTGTTATACAAAATAATACATGTAACAATAATACGAATATAAGAGCATTACTTATAGGTTAGCTAATACTTGAATAGCATTATTCTTAATAATTGGTTGAAAATGTTCTTCTAAATAAGAAATGCTAGCATACGTACCTTGTTCTCTTTTTCCAAATTCTGATAAAAGGGAGCATGCATTTACAAAAGATTCTGTAGAAGTATTTCCTTGATAAATGACAAGTTGATATTCTTCAGTTTTGGAATTTTTGTATAGAGTATTACGCCCATGATATTGTGGTGCTAAAACAGAAGATGCTTTAATTACTTCTGATAATGTATGGAATGTAAATACTCGATAAAGGTTTGATGATGACTTAGAACCTGAGTCTATGGAAGTATTGGATTTCTCTTTTCCCTGTCTAGTAGCTTCTTTTCTAGCAGCTAGTTCTTCTAGTCCATTATCAATTTCATTTAATAAATCAAAAATTGTTTCATGAGGTTTTTTAGATGATGATTCATCGCTAGAAGCTGTATTAGCTAAATCACTAAACTGAGCGTTTGTATCCTCAAAGCTATCATCTAAAGATTCATCAGATTCATCTTGTGTTTCATCCATACCAATAGAAATTGGTTTTGAGAATTTAGAAAAACGAGTATCTAATTCATCTGGATCTTCGACCTTTGTAATGACAAGTATTAAACAATCTTGATTGACAGGGATTGCTTCTATCATAAGAGGAATATCCTCCGCTTCAAATCCTAGTTCATAGGAAGCCTGTTGCATCATATCACGAAAAAGTGACTTTGCTTTATCTGTTCCATAGGCAAGTTCAGATAATCGTAAATCTCTGTCAGCTAGATCAGCTCTGTTTAAAGTACAACGAATTTGATTTTCGTTAATTCTTTCAATTTTCATATTGCTCACTTCCTTTCATTCAATGTTAAATTTACACAAATCCAATGAACTATGCAATACAATATAGTGCTAGAGTCATTGACAGTTATATGCGTATTGAAAAACAATATACTACACCTAGTATATATTCAGTATATATTCAGTATATACGGTAATAGTGAAGCTGTAAAGTCGTAAACAAAAAATATTTTATAAAAAAATTAAAAAAACATTGAAAATAATGTAAAATAGTGATATTCTAGAATCAAGAGCTTAGATTTCCAAAAGAAAGGGGGTAGCATGTTGGGTAAGCTCGGGGTTACAAAGTAATGTCAGAATGTATTGTATATCACAAAGCCATGATGATACGGACATAGTTAAAAGGTATTTAGAATCTTTTTAAGGGGGAATAGGAAAAGTAATAAAAAGAGATAGTTAGTTCTATTTTGGAACTAGATTTGGTTTTCTATAACATACATAATATTACAATATAATTTTATAACAGATTTCAAGCGCATAAAGCTGTTACAGCATTTAAAGGTTGTAACAGCTTTTTTTTCCATTATGTAAGAATGAAGGATGCACAAGTCGTAGTAAGGAAAAAATATTGCTAGGCAAACTACAAATAGGCAGACTAACTAAGTGTATCTTACTAGAAGTAATGGAAAGTAGAAAAGAGCCCTATGAATTTGTATTGAGATAAGATAAAACACCAAGATGGATTGCCCAAGCGACTTGTTCTTGATATTCATCCGAATTTAATTTTGTAGCCTCCTCATAATTACTTAGAAAACCACATTCCACGATAACCATAGGACAGACGTTGGTTTTTAAAAGATAATAGGTGTCATTGGGCTTTTGAAGGCGATGGTTGGTAGGATCTAAGGTTTTGACAAGTTGAAGCTGTAATAGAGAGGCGAGTTGTTCACTTTCTTTTGAGTGGCTATAATAGAAAACTTGAGCGCCTTTTGAAGTTTCGGAAGAAAAGCTATTTTGGTGGACACTAATAACGAGATCGGCATTACTTTCTCGTATTTGTTCTCTTCTTCTTTGCATATCAGCTTTCTTTTTATTAGCATCAGATTCTAAAGATAAGGCAGTATCCGTTGTACGGGTCATAAGAACTTTTATATCATTTTGTTCCAGTAGATTTTTTAGTTTGAGAGAGATGGAAAGGTTAATATCTTTTTCTAAAGAGCCATCAATTCCTACTTTGCCTGGATCAAAACCACCATGCCCAGCATCAATTAATACAGTATAGCGAGATGAAAGAGAAGAGGTTTGTAAAAAAGAGGATATATTATGAGAAATAGCTGGAATGAGGAGTAAGAGAAGGCAAAGTAAGAGTGAGATTGGAAGAAAACGAGAATAATATTTATGTAGCATAGTATCTCCAATAGATGAAAATTAATATTGATTTATTATATGGAAAAAAGGGAAGAATATATTCCAACGATATGGAAAATAAATAGTATTCCTTCGTTATAGTTGGATTTTTTGTAAATCGATGTTATAATAAGAGTTATAGTTTTGTGCAAAAAAAGAAAAAGTATGAAAATTTTCTTAATATGCAAACGTTGTAGTGAGAAGATAGATGAGGTAATTCTTATGAAAACCAAGTTGATAAAGTTAGATGAATTAGAAGAAAACCAAAAAAATTTGAAGGAAGCCGCCAATATTTTAAGAAATGGTGGGTTAGTAGCATTTCCAACAGAAACTGTATATGGATTAGGCGCCAATGGATTAAATCGTGAGGCTGCTAATAAGATTTATATAGCAAAAGGAAGACCAAGTGATAATCCATTGATTCTTCATATAGCAGATTTGGAAGAAGTGGATCAATTGGCGACTAACATTAGTGATGATGATAGAAAAGTTATGGAAGCATTTTGGCCAGGTCCATTGACTATTATATTAAAGAAAAAGGAATGTGTTCCTTATGAAACGACTGGTGGACTTGATACGGTAGCCATTCGTATGCCAAGTCATAAGGTTGCAAGAGAATTAATTCGTATGGCAGGTGTTGCTATTGCAGCTCCAAGTGCGAATACATCTGGAAGACCAAGTCCAACAAAGGCACAGCATGTTATGCAAGATTTGAATGGTAAAATCGATATGATTATAGATGGTGGAGAAGTTGGTATTGGAATTGAATCAACGATTGTTGATTTAACTGGTGAAGTGCCAACGATTTTACGACCGGGTTATGTAACAAAACAAATGTTAGAAGAGGTACTTCATAAAGAAGTACAAATTGATCAGGCTATTTTAAGGAAAGAGGGAATGAATGGAGTACAACCAAAAGCCCCAGGTATGAAGTATAGACATTATGCACCGAAAGGAAAATTGACAATTATCGATGGGCAAAATATAGATAAGGTAATAGAAACAATTAAGCAACTAGTAGAAGACAAGAAAAAAGAAGGTTTTGTAGTCGGTGTCATCGCAACAGATGAGTCTATGAAATGTTATACAGATGGTGTCATAAAATCTATAGGTTCTAGGCTTGATGAAGTAAGCATCTCATCAGGACTTTATCGGGTTCTTAGAGAGTTTGATGATGAAGGAGTCAATTATATTTATTCAGAAAGTTTTGGGGTAGATGAATTTGGTGATGCGATTATGAATCGATTGCTTAAAGCAGCTGGCTATGATATGATAGAAGTATAAGGGGGAATTCTATGAAACAATGGAAACGAATTCTTTTTGTCTCGACGACTAATACAGCAAGAGGCTATATGGCGGAAGGACTTATGAAAAAGGAGCTTTATAAGCGAGGAATTAAGGATATTCAAGTTACTTCAAGAGGGATGATTGTTTTATTTCCAGAGCCAATTAATCCAAAGGCTGTTCTTGTTATGAATAATAATGAAATACCTGTAGATGAAGAATATCAAGCAAGTGCTTTAATAGAAGAAGATATTGAACAGGCAGATTTAATTTTAACAATGACACAAGAACAGAAAGAAAAGATCATTCAGGAATATCAATATACAAAAGATATCTATACGGTAAAAGAACTTGGAAGAGAACAAGGAGAAGTACTTGACCCATATGGTAAAGATCTGATAGACTATGAGTATTGTTGTAGGGAGTTAGCACGACTCATAGAAAAAATTGTAGATACGATTTGTGAACAAAATGAATAAGGACATTATAGGTGGAGGCTGTCAAGATAGGGATATTGCGTTTAAAAGGAAAATATAATTTTAGAATGCAAGAACTTTGTGATAGTCTCTTTTTTGTCACAATGGAAATGGAAATATTTTCTAATTATATGAGTTTTACTTAGCTTCACAATAAAAAGTAAGGAGGGATATTTGTATTTGCTTTTTCGATAAAATGATTGAATGATTCATTTTGAAAGAGGGATACTAAGAAGAACAAAGGCAGATATTTTATAAAAAATATATCGGTTGATATATAAAATAAGGTGGTGAGAAATGTGATTCAGCAGACAATTCAAGCAGTAAAAGAAGCAGAACAAAAAGCAGAGCAAATGATAAAGGATGCTTCTGAAAAAGCCGTAGTTTTGGTGGACAATGCAAAGACACAAGCAAGAGAATTGAAATTAGAGATGAAGCAAGTATTGAAGGAAAAAGAGAGAATAGCAGAGCAAGCTACTGTTGAAAAAAGTGATAAGGAATTAGAAAAAATCATACAAGATGCGAAAAAGGAAGCCAATAGCTTGAAACAGAATGCTAAGGAAAAAACAAGCGAAGTAGTAGCTGCTATTATTGAAGAATTGATTTAGAACTAAGGATGTATAAAATGTATTTTTAAGCATTTTATCATGAAAAGAATAAAAAAGAAGGAGGGATGTGAAGATGGCAGTATTGCAAATGCGAAAAATTAATATTTGTGGGCTTAGAAAAGATAGAAAGTCTATTATAGAAACACTTCAGTCAGCTGGTGTCATGGAACTTACAAAAACAGCAGATGAAGATAGTGTTTTTCAAAAGATGGATACACTTTCTTACCGACAAGTATTTGAGAGAAATGTGCTAACTATGGAACAGGCATTGGAAGTACTGCACCGTTATGCTCCAGAAAAGACATCTATGTTTGCAGCATTAGAAGGAAAGGATATAAAAGCAGCAGAAGAGTTTAGACGAATGGAGACAGAATGTGAAGACATTCTAAAAGTTGGAAAACAGATTTTAGATTTTGAGAAGAATATTTCAGAACGAAAAGCCAATGTTATCAAACTAGAGTCTCAAATTGAAAGTCTAACACCATGGCTTGCCCTTGATATTCCAATGAATTGTCGTGGAACAAAGAGAAGTTCTGTAATGATTGGAACAATTCAAGGAACTGTAACACTGGATCAAATATATGAGGCAGTCGCTAATAAAGCCAAAGAATTAGAGGCATTTGATGTGGAAATACTAGGTGCAGATAAAGATCAAACCTGTATGGTAGCAGTATGCCTAAAGGAGCAAGCAGGAGAGTTAGAAGATGCACTTCGCTCGTATGGATTTGCTAGACCGTCTCAGTTAGTGGAAGAAATTCCAAGTGTCCAAGTGGAAGTATGGAAAAAGAAGATAGAAGAGTTTGAATTAGAAATCAAGCAACTAGAAGATAGTATTAGACAGTATGAAGGAAGACGCGAAGATTTCAAACAAGTAGCGGATTATTATCGAATTCGTTCTGATAAATATAGTGTTCTTGGAGAACTACTTCAATCTAAAAAGACATTTTTAGTAACAGGATATGTTCCAGAAAAGGATACAGTTTCTTTGGAAGACAAATTAAATCGTTATGATTTAGCATTTGAGTATGAAGAGATCGCAGAGGATGAAGAACCACCTGTTCTTTTGAAAAATAATGCATTTGCAGAGAGTGCAGAAGGAGTTACGGCTTCTTTTGGGCTTCCAGCAAAAGGAGAGATGGATCCAACTTCTGTTATGTCCATTTGTTATGTTTTTCTATTTGGACTTATGTTATCAGATGCAGCCTATGGATTTATCGTATCATTAGCTTGTTTTATTGCGTTGAAGAAGTTTAAAAGAATGGACTCAGGACTTCGTAAATCCCTTAAACTCTTTATGTTTTCAGGGCTTTCTACTCTATTTTGGGGTATTTTATTTGGTGGATATTTTGGAGATGCTGTCGATATTATCGCCAAGACATTTCTAGGGAAAGAAGTAACAGCTCCAATTATACCAGCTGTTTGGTTTATTCCACTTAATGATCCGATGAAACTTTTAATTTATTCTATGCTCTTTGGTACGATTCATTTGTATCTAGGGCTTGCAATGAAAGGGTATATGCTGCTAAAAGATAAGAAATATGTCGACTTTATCTGTGATGTTGTATTATGGTATTTCTTATTAACAGGACTTATTTTTATTTTATTACCAACTGAGCTATTTAGCTCTATTTCGCAGATGAATTTTGTATTCCCACCAATTGTAAATATGTTGGCAAAAGGTGCAGCGATTATAGGTGCTGTTGGAATTTTATTTATGTCAGGAAGAAGTAGTAAAAATCCAGCTCTTAGAATTGCTCTTGGAGCATATGATTTATACAATATTACTGGCTGGGTTTCTGATGTACTTTCCTATTCAAGACTTTTAGCTTTAGGTCTTGCAACAGGTGTTATTGCTTCCGTTATTAACCAGATGGGAAGTATGGTTGGCAATAGCGTTCTTGGTATGATTGTCTTTGTGATTGTCTTTATTGGTGGTCATATTTTCAACTTAGGTATTAACGTACTAGGTGCTTATGTGCATACATGTCGTCTACAATATGTAGAGTTTTTTGGGAAATTTTATGAAGGCGGAGGAAAAATGTTTGAACCATTCCGTCGCAATACAAAATATGTAGATTTTAAGGAGGACTAATTAAATGAATTTAAATGATTTAGGAATTTTCTTAGCATTATTAGGAGCTGCATTAGCAGTTATTTTATCAGGTATGGGTTCTGCATACGGTGTAGGTGTTGCTGGTCAAGCAGCAGCAGGTGTTGTAACAGAAGATCCAAGCAAATTTGCAAAAGTATTAATCTTACAGTTATTACCAGGTACACAGGGTATCTATGGTTTATTAGTAGCTTTCATTGCCCTTTCTAAAATGGGTCTCTTAGGTGGAGGCGTTCAAGCTATGGATTTTGCAACTGGTTGTTTATATTTAGCTGCTTGTTTACCAATCGCGATTGTAGGTCTTGTATCTGCTCGTTATCAGGGAAGAACTTCTGTGGCAGCAATTGGAATCGTAGCGAAAAAACCAGAACAGTTTGGTAAAGCCATGTTATTCCCAGCCATGGTAGAAACGTATGCAATTTTAGCATTATTAGTATCTATCTTAGCGGTAAGTGCACTTTAATTATATAGAAGGCTCGCTAGGCGTGCCTTCTATCATCGTTTTTCATGTCAAAAACAAGAAATAAGGAGATTAGAAATGGCTGGATTAGATAAAATAATAAGTCAAATTCTTGACGATGCCAGTCGTGAAGCAGAGAGCATTACAAAGAAAGCGCAAGAAGAGGCTGATGTAATTTTAGCAAAGGCAAAAGAAGAGTGTGAGAAGATGGAAACAGAGAGCAAATTGCTCCAGGAAAATAGAAGAAAGAGCCAAGAAGAGAGAGTAGCTTCTTCCTCTTTACTTAAAAAACGTCAAACCATTCTTCTTGCAAAACAGGAAATTATTTCAGAAATGATAGAAGCAGCTTATGAAGAGCTTCTTGCCTTAGAAGATTCTGCTTATTTTGTAATGATTGAAAAAATGCTTCAGAAATTTGTATTGGCAAAAGCAGGTCAGATTTATTTTTCACAAAAAGATTTAGATAGAATGCCATCTGGATTTGAGGCAAGAATCGAAGAAATTGCTTCTAGTAAAGATGGAAGTCTTACGCTTATAAAAGAAGCAAAAGAAATAGATGGAGGGTTTATCCTTGTCTATGGTGGAGTAGAAGAAAACTGCACCTTTAAAGCATTATTAGATGCCAAACATGATGACCTTGCAGATAAGGTACAGCGTTTATTATTTGCACATTAGGTAACAGTTTTTGTTATGTGCCACCAAGAAGGAGGGTTTTAGCATGTCATACGTGGATTATACCTATGCGGTTGCACGGATTCGTGCGATGGAAATGACTCTTTTTTCTTCTGCTACAATTGAACAGTTAATGGGAATGAAATCTTATGAAAGTTGTCTTCAGTTTCTAGTAGAAAAAGGATGGGGAGATACCAATACTCCTTTAGAAGCAGAGGCGATTTTAGTAAAGGAAACAGAGAAAACATGGCAAGTTGTGCGAGAACTTTTAAAAGATAAACAAGATGTGTTAGATGTGTTTTCTTATCAGAAATTGTTCCATAACTTAAAATCAGCAATTAAGGAAAGCATTACATCAGACTCTCATGGAAATATTTATTTTGATGATTGTTCCATTGATGGGGCTACGATGGCAAAAATAATAAAAGAAAAAGATTTTGCCGCACTTCCTGATTTTATGCGTGAAGCAGCAAAGGAAGCCTATGAGTCATTTCTTCATACAAGAGATGGACAGTTATGTGATATTATTGTGGATCATGCTGCACTTGTTGCAATTTATGAAACAGGAAAAAAAGCAGAAGATTCTATGATTCGTGACTATGCAGAATCAATCGTTGCAGTTGCAAACATTAAAATTGCAGTCCGATCTCAAAAAACCGCAAAATCACTTGATTTTATGAAACGAGCAATGGCACAATGCGATAGTTTAAACATCGAGAGACTTATGATGGCAACGCTATCAGGTATTGATGCAATTTGTGAGTATTTATTAGGAACGAAGTACGCAGAAGGTGCAGAGGCATTAAAACTATCACCATCTGCATTTGAATGTTGGTGTGATAACCAGCTAATTGAAACGATAAAGCCACAGAAATACAATCCATTTTCTGTTGGACCGCTCGTAGCATATGTATTAGCGAGACAAAATGAAATAAAAACGGTTCGCATGATTTTAACTGGGAAGTTAAATGATTTGCCAGAAGAACAAATTCGAGAAAGGATAAGGGAAATGTATGTATAAAATAGCAGTAATTGGCGATTATGACAGTATCTATGGTTTTGCTGCACTAGGTCTTGATACATTTCCTGTATCGGATTTAGAAGCAGCTGAGAAATTATTTCAAAAACTTGTAATGGGAGAGTATGCTGTTATTTATATTACGGAATCTCTAGCAGAAAAACTTTCTCGTATTATCGCAAAATATAAAGAGCAAGTAACACCGTCTATTATTTTAATTCCCGGTATTTCTGGAAACACAGGCAAAGGAATTGAAGGTGTAAAAAAATGTGTGGAACAGGCAGTCGGTTCGGATATCCTGTTTAGCAATTAAAAAACAAAAAGAAAGGTAGGGTGAATTGTCCAAATGAGCAAAGGTGTGATTAAAAAAGTAGCAGGACCTCTTGTTATTGCTGAGGGAATGCGTGACGCCAATATGTTCGACGTTGTGCGTGTAAGTAATCAACGTTTAATTGGTGAAATTATTGAAATTCATGGGGATCAGGCATCCATTCAGGTATATGAGGAAACTTCAGGTTTAGGACCGGGAGAACCAGTTGAGTCTATGGAAGTACCTCTTTCTGTAGAATTAGGACCAGGTCTTATTACAAGTATTTATGACGGAATTCAACGTCCTCTTGATGATATTATGAAAGTAACAGGAGGAAATAGTTTAACACGTGGTGTTGAAGTACCATCGTTAAAACGTGATAGAAAATGGAAATTCGATCCAACGGCGAAAGTTGGTGACGAAGTAGAAGCAGGAGATATCATTGGTACTGTACAAGAAACTATGATCGTGCTTCATAAAATTATGGTTCCTTACGGCATAAAAGGAACAATCAAAGAAATTAAAGCTGGAGAATTTACAGTAGAAGAAGTTGTAGCTATCGTAGAAACAGAAAAAGGCGATAGAGAATTAACATTAATGCAAAAATGGCCAGTTCGTAGAGGGCGTCCATATAGCAAAAAACTTCCACCAAGAACTCCACTTGTAACAGGACAAAGAGTTGTAGATGCGTTCTTCCCAATTGCAAAAGGTGGGGTAGCAGCAGTTCCAGGACCTTTTGGTAGTGGGAAAACAGTTATCCAGCACCAGCTTGCAAAATGGGCAGAAGCAGATATCGTTGTTTATATCGGTTGTGGTGAACGTGGAAATGAAATGACAGACGTATTAAATGAATTCCCAGAATTAAAAGATCCAAAAACTGGAAATTCTTTGATGGAACGTACTGTCTTAATTGCTAACACATCAGATATGCCGGTTGCAGCTCGTGAAGCCTCTATTTATACAGGAATTACCATTGCAGAATATTTTAGAGATATGGGATATTCTGTTGCGATTATGGCAGATTCTACTTCTCGTTGGGCAGAGGCTCTTCGTGAAATGTCTGGACGTTTGGAAGAAATGCCAGGGGAAGAAGGATACCCTGCTTATTTAGGAAGCCGTCTTGCACAGTTCTATGAAAGAGCCGGTCATGTTATCTGTCTTGGTAAAGATGGAAGAGAAGGAGCCCTTTCTGCAATCGGAGCCGTATCGCCTCCTGGAGGGGATATTTCAGAGCCAGTATCTCAGGCGACACTTCGTATTGTAAAAGTGTTCTGGGGACTTGATTCTAACTTAGCATATCGACGCCATTTCCCAGCGATTAACTGGCTTACAAGTTATTCGTTATATGTAGACAATATGGGAAAATGGTTTACAGAGCATGTATCAGAAGAGTGGATGAAATCTCGTCAAGAAATGATGAGTTTACTTCAAGAAGAAGCAGAATTAGAAGAAATCGTAAAAATGGTAGGTATGGATGCTTTATCTCCAATTGACCGTTTAAAAATGGAAGCGGCAAGATCCATTCGTGAAGACTTCCTACACCAAAACTCATTCCATGAAGTGGATACGTATACATCATTAAGAAAACAATTTTTAATGATGGAACTTGTGCTTGCTTTCTATGAAGAGTCTAAAAAAGCATTAGAACAAGGTGTATCGGTTCAAGGTTTAATCAAGATGGCAGTCCGTGAAAAAATTGGACGTTTTAAATATGTAGAAAATGATCAGATTGAAACAGAATATGAAGCAGTGAAAGAAGAGCTTGCAAGAGAAATTTCAAGTCTGTTTGGAAAGGAGGAGTTCTAAATGCCAAAAGAGTATAGAACCATCCAAGAGGTAGCAGGTCCTCTTATGCTTGTACAAGGCGTTGAGAATGTTACCTATGATGAATTAGGTGAAATCGAATTAGCAAGTGGTGAAGTAAGACGTTGTAAAGTATTAGAAATCGATGGAAACAATGCCCTTGTGCAGTTATTTGAAAGTTCAACAGGTATTAATTTATCAAATAGTAAAGTTCGTTTCTTAGGTAGAACAATGGAACTTGGAGTATCAGAAGATATGTTAGGACGTGTCTTTGATGGTCTTGGTCGTCCGATTGACGAAGGTCCAGAAATCTTACCAGAAGCAAGAATGGATATCAATGGTGTTCCTATGAACCCAGCGGCAAGAAGTTATCCAGAAGAGTTTATTCAAACTGGGGTATCTGCAATCGATGGACTAAACACATTAGTACGTGGGCAAAAACTTCCAATTTTCTCAGCTTCAGGGCTTCCACATGCTAATTTAGCTGCACAGATTGCAAGACAGGCAAAAGTGCGTGGAACAGACGAACCATTTGCCGTTGTATTTGCTGCTATGGGTATCACATTTGAAGAAGCAGATTTCTTTATTGAAAGTTTTAAAGAAACAGGAGCGATTGATCGAACTGTTTTATTTATTAACCTTGCAAATGACCCAGCAGTAGAACGTATCGCGACACCTCGTATGGCATTAACAGCAGCAGAATACCTTGCATTTGAAAAGGGTATGCATGTACTTGTCATCTTAACAGATATTACAAACTATGCCGATGCTCTTCGTGAAGTATCAGCAGCTCGTAAAGAAGTTCCAGGGCGTCGTGGATATCCAGGATATATGTATACAGACTTAGCTACGCTATATGAAAGAGCAGGACGTCAAAATGGAAAACCAGGATCTATTACGATGATTCCTATTCTTACAATGCCTGAAGATGATAAAACGCATCCAATCCCTGACTTAACAGGTTATATTACAGAAGGTCAGATTATTTTAAGTCGTGAATTATTCCGAAAAGGTCTCATGCCACCAATCGATGTATTACCATCTCTTTCTCGTCTAAAAGATAAAGGGATTGGAGAAGGAAAGACTCGTGCTGATCATTCTAATACGATGAACCAGTTATTCGCTGCCTATGCACGTGGAAAAGAGGCAAAAGAATTAATGGTAATCTTAGGAGAGGCTGCTCTTTCTGATATTGACTTAATTTATGCAAAATTTGCAGATGCTTTCGAGAAAGAGTATGTATCACAAGGATACCTAACCGATCGTAGTATTGAAGAAACATTAGAGATTGGTTGGAAGCTATTATCCATTCTTCCAAGAAGCGAGCTAAAACGTATTGATGATAAATATCTTGATATGTATTATGGGAAGGAGTGATTTCCTTGGCAGCAAAACAAGTAAATCCAACCCGTATGGAGCTAACTCGTCTTAAGAAGAAGTTAGCAACGGCTGTTCGTGGTCATAAACTTTTAAAAGATAAACGTGATGAATTAATGCGTCAGTTTTTGGATCTTGTAAGAGAAAATATGGAGCTTCGTGAAAAAGTAGAAGCTGGTATTAAAGAAGCGAATAAAAACTTTGTTATCGCAAAGGCAGCAATGTCAGAACAAGAATTACATTCTGCATTAATAGCACCAAAACAGGAAGTTTACTTAGAGACAAGTAAACGAAATGTTATGAGTGTTGATATTCCAGTGTTTGAATATAAAACAAGAACAGCAGATGAAAATGATATTTACTCTTATGGATTTGCATTCACATCAAGTGATCTCGATGGAGCAGTAAAATCATTATCGGATAAATTGCCAGATATGTTACGATTGGCAGAGATCGAGAAAGCGTGTCAGCTTATGGCATCGGAAATTGAGAAAACACGCCGTCGTGTTAATGCCTTAGAACATGTCATTATTCCAGAAACAAGACAAAATATTAAATATATCACAATGAAGCTGGATGAAAACGAAAGAAGTACACAGATTCGTTTGATGAAAGTAAAAGATATGATGTTAGAAGAAACCCATCATTATAAAGAAAAAATGTTCAATGTAGAAGAAGCATAAAGATAATGAAAAGCACCTCAAAGGCTAGAGAGACTAGATTTTAGGTGCTTTTTATATATGATAGGAAAATCTTCTTAACGAATTCATTTCATAATATAAAAAAGCACGATGTAGCAAAATGCACAAGTTGCAGTCAGAAAAAATATTGTGTATATAACAAGGCTATGATAATATAATTTTATAGATATATAGAAAAATTGCTGGAATATAAAAGAAAATTTTTGTTTTATAATGAAAAATTTGTATGTAATAGAGTCGGATTTGTTAGCATCTATATAAAATCGATCCGTGCAATATACAACAAGAAGGGGAATATTATGGCATATCAGAATGAATGGTTATTACTAGAGGCAGAGGATTATATGGATGAAGTAGAACATCGAGAAATGAACGAGGAGTTTCAATTTTATCATGCAGTCTCTCATGGTAATATTGACGAAGTAAGAAAAAACTGTGAGCAAGGAATGTTTGTAAAAACAGAAGGAGTCGGCATTTTATCCAAAAATCCTGTTACAAATTTAAAGTATCATTTTGTAATTACAACTGCATTTATTACACGACTATGTAGACAGAATGGAATGGAATTAGAGCAGGCATTTCGATTAAGTGATTTTTACATACAAAAATTAGATTATATTCATACAATAGAAGAAATTCATAATTTACATGATGAAATGGTGTTAGATTATACAGAGAAAATGAGAAAATATTTTCGTAGCAATATGGATTCTAAACATGTAAATGCTTGTAAAGAATATATTTATGCCCATATTAAAGAGAGAATTACAATTGAAGATTTGGCAGATCAACTAGGTGTTTCTGCTAACTATTTATCAAGACTTTTTAAGAAGGAAACAGGTATTTCAGTAAGTGGATATATTCGAGAGAAGAAAATAGAGATGGCTAAAAATTTACTACGGTTTAGTGAATGTTCTATGATAGACATTGCCAATCGGCTTTCGTTTTCCTCTCAAAGTCATTTTATACAGCAATTTCGAGAAGTGGTAGGAATGACTCCCAAAAAATATCGCGATCAAAATTATATGGTTCAATGGGATACTCAAAAAGAGCAAATTGAAGATTTTATACGAAAACAAGAAAAGTTAAAAGAATAGAAACGAGTATAGGAAGAGCATAGAAGAATAAAAAAGGCTGTTGTATAAAGAAAAGAATGAATTGACCTCAAAAAGCTAGACTTAAAATCTAGCTTTTTGGGGTGTTTTTTTCATAAGATAACTTGCTAGAAGTAGCTTAAAATCACAAAAAGTGTGCAAGCTCCACCTTGTTCTAGTATAGAAAAATTTTCTTAATGAGTTGTTTCATACTATTTATATATTATAAAACTAATAAAATTTCATTTTGTTCTTGTAAAAGAGAGCAATCAATATAGTTTGTTTCAAGCTCTTTGCCATTTAAGATTAATTTTTGGAATCCAGATTCTTTGTGATTTGGGTTTTCTACTACAATGTGTAATTGTTTGTTTCGGAAATTTTTTGTTATTTCAAATGTTTCCCATGCTTTTGGAATAGAAGGTGCTAATTTGATACCGTTCATATCTGGACGAAGACCAAGAATTCCTTCTACACATCCAACCATAACAGTGGAAGCAGTTCCTGTTAGCCAATGAACATGAGATTTTCCAAAGTGTTTACTTGCTTTTCCTTCTGTAAACTGTCCATAACAATAAGGTTCTAGACAACGGATTTCTGCTTTATCATTTTGAGCAGCAGGTGCATTTTCCATAAAGTAGGTAAAAGCACGCTCTCCATGTCCACATAACGCTTCTGCTAAAATTAACCAACCTTGAGATTGTGAAAAGATACCGGCATTTTCCTTTGTTCCTTGGTTATAAATAACAGCAAGAGCGCCATCGAAGGCATGGGCATGATATGGGGGATCCATTAAAATAGCACCATATTCTGTGTTAAGACGGTCATAAACATTATTTAATGCTAAAGTAGCTTGTTCTTCATTTGCGAAACCACTAATAACTGCCCAGCTTTGAGGATTTAACCACATATTTGCTTCTGGATCGGTAGGAGCACCAATGCGTTCACCAGCTTCTGTATAACCACGAATAAAGCGATCATAATCCCAACAAAGATCTTGAATTTTCGTTCCAAATTCAGCTTGTTTTTCATTTAAAAATGCAATATAAGCAGTATCTTGTTTATATTCTGCAAATATTTTTAAGATTGTCATAGCATAATAAAATTGTAAAGCTACAAAAGAAGATTCACCATTAGCACCAAGACGAAGACAATCGTTCCAATCTGCATAAAGTCCAGCAGGTAAACCATGAGGACCTAAATGTTCAAGAGAAAAGTTGATGGCACGTTTTAAGTGTTCATACACACTATCTTCTTCTTTGTTGGCATAAGGGATAATTTCATCAAGAAATTCCTTATTACCTGTTTCAGCAATATATTTATATACAGTTGGGAAGAGCCAAAGGGCATCGTCTGCACGATAAGCAGGGTGTCCTGTTTCTTTTACATAGGAAGCATCGTCAGGAGTATCTTCATGTCCTGGATTATGAGTAAATTTTACAAGTGGTAAACCACCACCATTGTTTACCTGTGCAGAAAGCATGAAGCGGATTTTTTCCACTGCCATTTCTGGTGCAAGATGAATGATTCCTTGAATATCTTGAACTGTATCACGATAACCGTATCCATTACGCAAACCACAATAAATAAAAGAAGCAGCACGTGACCAGATGAATGTCATAAAACAGTTATAGGCATTCCATGTATTGATCATCGTATTAAATTCAGGGCTTGGAGTGGATACTTTTAGGTTATCAAGTTTTTGATACCAGTCTTCTTTTAACTCTTTTAATTCCTGATCCATAGCTGTTTTTGGAGCTTTATAAGAGGCAATGATAGAATCTGCTTCTTTTGATTCTTTCATTCCTAATAAAAATACAATGGTTTTTGTTTCATTTGGGTTTAATGTAATCTTACATGAAAGTGCACCACACGAATTTTCATTATAGCTTGTAATGTTTCCAAGATCACCAGAAGAAACGCCGATAGGGTTGTGGTAACCATTATAGTTTCCAAGAAAATGTTCTTTATCTCCACAATAGGAAGATACCATAGCTCCAGCAAGACCAAAGAAGCGCTCTGTTACATTTTTTTCGTCTACTTTTTCATCATCTGGAATCGCATCAAGATTTCCATGAAT